>JAPYTY010000290.1 GCA_029942065.1 Acidobacteriota bacterium
AGCCCGCGATAATATATCAATTCGCTCGGGAAACAGACAAGAAGGAGACAGGAGTCAGGAGCCAGGAGTGTTCGGGGCGCACGGCCGTGCGCCCTACGTTCCCCTGCCGGAAAATCTGAAAACCGAAGTCCCAAATCCGAAACCTGGAACCTTCCATTCTGAATTCCTCCTCCTGTCTCCTACCCTTCCAACCCAAACAATCTACGGAAGTTGGCCGTCGTCAACTCGCCGATCTCCTCAACTGTTTGACCGCGAATTTCGGCCAGCGTCTCGGCGACCCTGACCACAAAAGCCGGTTCGTTTCTTTTGCCCCGAAAAGGTACCGGTGCCAAATACGGGGCATCGGTTTCAATGAGCAATCGATCCGGAGGAATCTGAAGGGCAATGTTTCGCAGCTCATCCGCTCGGCGGAAGGTGAGAATTCCCCCAAAGGAGATATAAAACCCCAGGGGCAAGCACCTTTCGGCCATCTCGAGACTTGCCGTAAAACAGTGCAGAATCCCTCCCGGCCCCTGGGAAAACTCCTCCTCCAGGATCTGGCAGGTCAGATCCTCGGCCTCCCGAGAGTGAATCGCGACGGGCTTCCCCAACTCGCTTGCCCTTCTCAACTGCTTCCCGAAGGCCTCGATCTGCTGATCACGAGAGGAGTTCTCATAGTGGAAATCAAGTCCGATCTCACCCCAACCCAGCATCTTGGGATGTCCCATGAGAGAAACCAGTTCCTTTTCCAAATCAGGTCCATAAAGCCGGGCATCATGGGGATGGACCCCGGCACACCCATACACGGAGTCATGCTCTTCGAGAAGCTTTTCAAAGGCGGAAGGGCCCTTGACCGTCTCGGTGAGGCAGGCGATCGTGACAATATCGGAGACTCGGGACTGGGTGGCCCTTTGTAGTACTTCCTCGACATCCGACTGGAAGTCTGAGGAATCCAGATGAGCATGGGAATCGACGAACATTACTTCAATCGTGCACCCAGTCGAACCGGCTCGGTGAAGGCGGCCAGTACCGCTTTCCCTTCGTTGGAGGCGGCAACCAGCATGCCGTTGGATTCCACCCCCAGGATCTTGGCAGGCTTCAGATTGGTCACCACGGCGACCAGGCGGCCGGGCAGAGATTCCACCGAGTATTCCTTGCCGATACCAGCCACAACCTGACGCACTTCTGCCCCAATATCGACTTGTATTTTCAATAACTTGTCCGATTTCGGCACGGCTTCTGCAGAAATAATTTTGCCCACCCTCATCTCGATTTTCCCAAAATCTCCAATATCGATCGTCTTCTTTTTGGCGACGGCCTCCACTTCCTTGACTTTCTGAGCGGAGGCAGCTTCTTTTTCCTTTTTCTTTTCCTCGACACGCACCATAAATTCTTTGGCATCCAGACGGGGATAAACAGCTTTGATCTTACCGATGGAGGACCCCTGCTTCACTCCACCCCAGGTAAGGCTGTTAATCCGTTGATCCTCGATGGCTTCGGAGATTCCCAGCTGCTTGAAAATAGCTGCGGTTCCGTCAGGAATAATGGGATTCAGCAGGATAGCAATAATTCGTATAGCTTCCGCCGAACAGTAAAGAACCGTTCCCAAACGTTCTCTCTTGGAGTCCTCTCCAGCCATTGCCCAGGGCTCATTGGCTACCAGATACTTATTGACCACCGATATGAGCTCCCACACGTTGTCGATCGCCTTGTTGATTTGAAGGTTGTCAAAATTTTTCCGATACAGATCGATCGTTTCACTGCTGTACTGCCGGAGCTCTCCATCCGCGCTTTCCATCTCTGCCGGTTCCGGAATCTCACCGCCAAAGCTGGTTTCGATCATGGTGAGCGTCCGATTACACAGATTTCCCAGATCGTTGGCGAGATCACTATTCACTCGAGTTACCAGCAGATCGAAGGAAAAATTACCATCGGAACCTAATGGGATTTCCCGGAGCAAGAAGTACTTGACGTAATCCGCTTGGGTGATTTCCGTGAGTTCTTCTGCGGTAACGGTATTGCCGCGAGACTTGGACATTTTCTCTCCATCGACCGTCCACCATCCGTTGACCAGCAGCTGGCGCGGCGGTTCCAGACCCGCAGCAAACAAAAAGGCCGGCCAGTAAACCGCATGAAAACGAAGAATATCTTTGCCTATCAGTTGAACCTGAGCCGGCCAATATTTTTCGAATTTTTCAGGTTCACTGGCGAAACCGATTCCAGCCAGATAACCAATAAGAGCATCAAACCAAACATAAAAGATATGTCTTTCATCTTCAGGTATCGGGATTCCCCACCTGAAGGAGGTGCGGCTGATGCTCAAGTCCCTGAGACCCCCTTTCACGAAACTGACGATCTCGTTCATCCGAGTGGCGGGAACAACGAAGTCCGGATTGAACTCGTAGAATTTGAGCAGTTTCTCTTGGAAAGCAGAGAGCTTGAAGAAATAACTCTCCTCGGTCATGGATTCAGGCGTACGACCACAGTCGGGACAGGTCTCGCAATCCGCAGCAGTGTAGGCTTCACAATTCACACAGTAATTGCCGCTGTACTCACCCAGGTAAATATAATCGTTCTCCTGGATCCTTTTGAACACCTCTACCACTGCCTTGCGGTGCCGTTTTTGGGTGGTGCGAATAAACTCATCATAATTGAGGCCGAATTTCTTCCAGGCCTGTCGGAAACTGGTCGAGTACATATTGGTTAATTTTTGAGGGGTCAATCCCTCCTGGCGCGCGGCTCTCTCAATTTTGAGGCCGTGCTCATCCGTCCCGGTCAAGAAGCAGACTTCCAGGCCGCACATTCTCTTGTAGCGGGCGATGGCATCCGCGAGAACAGAGGTATAGGTATGTCCCACGTGAGGAACCCCGTTGACATAGTAAAGCGGTGTCGTCAGGTAGTAGCTGTTACTCATAACCGCTTTCCGTGATTCGATTCATAACCGTCTGTCGTACTACCTTCAGGGGTAAATCGTGTTTCTGCGCGATCGACTTGAGCTCCTCATACTCGGGAGAAACATTCACAATTTTCCCCCGAAAGCGACCAATTTTGACCTTTACTTTTCCGTAATCGGTCTCCACCTGGCGAAACTCACGGTTCAGAGACCACCTCTGCAAATCACCCCAGCGTATACCCAGGGTCGTGGTTTCCGTGAAAATCAGTTCTGCCATTCGTTCCCGATCCTTTTTCTGACAGAGAACAGAGAGTTTGACTCCAGGACGGCTCTTCTTCATCTGCACAGGCGTGCAATAGGCATCCAGGGCTCCTCTTTCGAGGGCTAACTCCAAGCAGTGCCCAAAGGTTTCGGCATCCATATCATCCATGTTGGCCTCCAGAAGCGAGACCTCTTCTTCTATCCATGCCTCACCGGAATGGGCATCTCCGGAGTCACCCGGAGACCATCTCTCACCCAGAAGCAATCTTAACATGTTGGGAATCTCCTCAAACTCCCGGTCCCCGGCGCCAAAGCCCCATTTGTCATAACGGCAAACCGGTGAAGGGCCTTGTTCCTGGACCAATGTGGTCACGATTGCTGCTCCGGTAGGGGTGGTCAGTTC
>JAPYTY010000291.1 GCA_029942065.1 Acidobacteriota bacterium
CTGCTGCATCGCCGCTATCATCCGTCCTGACTGTGTTGCGCTCGTTCGGCCTCCCCAGCGTACCCTACAGTACGCTTGTGGGGGCCTCGGTCGCGCGCCTTGCCAGGCCGGCGCTTTCTTCGCTTCGCGACGAGAACCTATGCATAATCCGGGCTAGCGGTTCTTTTTTCCGGAAGGACACGAGGTGAGCATGCACCGACCATTTCTTTTCACCTTCGCTGGGCTCCTGACACTCCTGATGAGCTGTGCAGTCTCCACTCCTGGACGAACGGAAACGGAATCAATGGAGACTCCAGCCGGAAACCAGGACCTGGAACTCTGGATCGGGCAGATGCTGATGGTGGGTTTTCGGGGAACCGAGTTGCATGAGGGAGAGCCTTTCCTGGAGGTTGTGAGGGATCTCAATTTAGGCGGGGTGGTTCTTTTTGACTATGACGTCCCTTCCCGGTCGCCTGTCAGAAATATCTCCTCTTCCCTGCAGTTGAGCCGGTTGACGACTCAGCTCCAGTCGGCCGCGCGAGTGCCCCTTTTGATCGCCACTGACCAGGAAGGAGGCAAGGTCGCCCGACTCAAGCAAAAGCATGGGTTTCCGGCCACCCTATCCGCAGCTGAGCTGGGCCTCCGGGATGACGAGTCCCTCACTCGGTCCAGCGCTCGGGAGATAGGGAATACATTGGTGGAGCTGGGGATCAATCTCAATTTTGCTCCTGTTCTGGATCTTGCCTCCAATCCTGAAAATCCCATCATAGCGGCACTGGAACGCAGTTACGGTCCGGATTCCGATCAGGTGGTGCGCCACGGCCGCTGGACGATCGAGGAATTTCATAAAAAGGGTCTTCTCTCCGCCGTGAAGCATTTTCCCGGCCATGGATCCAGTCGTGATGACAGTCACCTGGGATTGCCGGATGTGACTCTGCAGTGGAATCCTGGCGAACTGGAACCCTTTCGACGCCTCATCCAGGAAGAGCTTCCCGACCTGGTCATGACGGCACATCTGTACAATGCCAGCTGGGATCCGGAATACCCGGCGACTCTTTCTCGAAAGGTCGTCGACGCCCTGCTCAGACAGGATCTGGGATTTGGGGGTGTGATCATCTCCGATGACATGCAAATGGGAGCGATCGTTGAAAACTACACACTGGAGAAGGGCATCCAGCGGGCGGTGGAGGCGGGAATCGACATTCTCCTTTTCGCCAACAATTCCAGCTACGATCCCGAAATTGCCTCCAGGGCCTTCAAAATTCTACGCGATCTGGTCGCCAGGGGAATCCTCTCTCCGGACCGCATTCAGGCATCCTACCTGCGCATTTCAAAGCTCAAGGAAAAACTCATTAAATGATTATTAAACGACTGTATTCAAATAATAAATATGCGTTGAAAGCCTAGCCTGGATCAGGCATAGGTTCTCCTTGTTCCTCAGATGAAGGCTGCGTCACGAAGCGAGTTCGCCTCCAACCGAGCGAAGCGAAGCACCCACCCCGCTGACGGTGTTGTACTCGACGATACAGCCCTCAAAGGTGTAAATTGCGTTGGTGAAGGGCGGCCAAATGTCTGATCCCTCCGTTCGGTTTCAGCGAGTCTCCTATCAGCTGGCAGGACGAGAGATACTTTCCGATCTGAGCCTGCAGATTCCGCAGGGTGAGACACTGGTGCTTCTGGGACGGAGCGGATGCGGGAAGACTACAACTCTAAAACTGGTCAATCGGTTGCTGGAACCCACCCGAGGAGAAGTAATTGTGGAGGGCAGAGCGACCCATTCCTGGGACCCCATTCGGCTGCGTCGCCGGATCGGGTATGTCATTCAGGATGTGGGCCTTTTTCCGCATTTCACGGTGGAGCAGAACATCGCACTGGTGCCTTCGCTGGAGAATTGGAGCCAGGAGGCCACCCACCGGCGGGTCCAGGAGATGCTCTCATTGGTGGGGCTGGATTCCGACGAATTTATTCATCGTTATCCGTCAGAACTTTCAGGCGGGCAAAGGCAACGGGTGGGCGTGGCCCGGGCTCTGGCCGTGGATCCTCCCATTTTGTTAATGGACGAGCCCTTTGGAGCGCTTGACCCTCTGACCCGTAGTGAAATCCAGCAGGAATTCAAAGAGCTGCGAAACATCCTTGGAAAAACCATTCTGTTCGTGACTCATGACATCGGGGAAGCGCTGGAGTTAGGTCACCGTATCGGACTCATGGTGGAAGGACGATTGACAGTCACCGTCACGCCGGAGGAACTACTGGCCTCTTCGGACCCGGGTATCCGCGCCTTCATCGATCCACTGAGGAAACGCTTTGGCCAGATATGAAATCCCACTTGAAACGTGAAACCTGAAACTTGAAACACGCTGGTTGCGGACCAGCGGCAACGGAGTTCACCATGGATCTTTTGCAGTTTTTTGTAAGCAACTTCGATGAGGTCGCGACCTTGACCGGACAGCACTTGTGGATGGTCCTGGTGGCCATCACTATTGCCTCCCTGGTTGGTATTCCTGCCGGGGTGTTGATCACCCGGAAGCCCGCTTTGGAGAAAGGGGTTTTAGGGTTTGCCAATGTTGTTCAAACAATTCCGAGTCTGGCCCTCTTTGGCTTCCTCATCCCGGTCCCGCTGGTAGGAGGCATAGGAAGCAGTACGGCCATTGTGGCTTTGATTCTGTTCGCTCTTTTGCCGATTGTGCGCAGTACCTATGCTGGAATAAAAGGTGTGGATCCATCGGTGAGGGAGGCCGGCCGAGGTATGGGCATGACGGATTTCCAGCTGCTCTGGCAGGTGGAGCTGCCGCTGGCACTGGGTGTCATTCTGGCAGGAATTCGAGTTGCCGCCATCACATCGGTAGGTATAGCCACCATTGCGGCGGCCATCGGCGCCGGGGGATTGGGTATGTATATTTTCAGGGGTGTGGCCGGGGTGAACACGACTCTCATTCTGGCGGGCTCGATTCCGGCTGCGCTGCTGGCCCTGCTGGCCGATTTTTGCCTTGGCCAGGCGGAACGGCGGTTGGCGCCCGGCCAGGGCAGGGTATCCGGTATTGAAAGACGGGCGGAATGAGAAAGCTCACCCGAATTCTAGGTCTGCTGCTGCCGTTGATCGCGACGGGTGGCTGTGGTTCAGGCGACGCCATCGTCATCGGTTCCAAGAACTTCACCGAGCAGGTGATTCTGGGAGAGTTGTTAGCCCAGCAAATCGAGAAGCAGGCGGGTCTGTCGGTGAGGCGCAGGTTCAACCTGGGAGGCACCTTCATTTGCGATCAGGCTTTGAGGGCGGGTGAAATCGATGGCTATGTGGAATACACCGGCACCGCTTACACGGCGATTCTCAAGAACGAACCGATTCACGATCCCCGGCAGGTTTACGATCATGTGAAGAAGGATTACCGGGAGGTTGGGATCGAATGGATGGAACCTCTCGGGTTCAACAACACCTTCGCCATTCTTATTCGCAATGAGGATGCCCGGCGCCTCGAAATTCAGAGCATCAGCGATGCGGCTCCCTACACACAGGGGTGGGTGGCGGCTTTCGGG
>JAPYTY010000292.1 GCA_029942065.1 Acidobacteriota bacterium
CTCCAGCCCGGAAAGCTGCTCGGCGCCTCGCACCATCTCCGCCGTGACCCGGGAGGCCTCTTCCTCCTGAATCCGGGCCCACAGAACACCGGGGAACAGCGTGGCGGTGAGTCCCGCTCCCGAAAAATAGGCCAGGAAACGGCGCCGTTCCACACCCCTGCCTTGAGAACTCATACCAGTTTTTCCTTTTTTCATAATTTTTACCTTATCATTTCTAATGTTCAGCATGACCCATGAAGACCGAACCCGTGAGCCCTGCCAGCCTTCTGAGATCAAGTAACTGATGCTTATTGTAAAATATCGAAGGACTTGATGCCTTCAAGATAAAGGCGCCGCCTGGCTTTTAAACACAAGGACACACTGGGAAGGAAATCAGAAATCCTAAATCCGAAGTCCTAACCGGAATCTGTTTCGATTTTGGGGCTTCGGATTTCGGTTGTTCTTGCCCTGTGTCTCTGTGGTGAAGCCCGCGAAGCGGACTTGCAGCACTATGGCGGGTGCTACAACGGCCTCGCTCCGGAGGAGCGACAGAGTCTGCCCCAGGGCGTCCCGCCCTGGGGCAGTCTTCTTGGTGTCTTTGTGTCTTGTTGGTTAATTTCTTCTCAGTGTCTCTGTGTCTCTGTGGTGAAATTCTTCTTAGTGAAAATCCCGTGTCTTTGTGGTAAATAAGTAGAGATCTCGTATCCATCTGAACGCTTGGAGGTTTCGAAATGTCTGACAGTAACTCTTTTGTCGTAAAGTCATTAGCCCTTTTAGTGGTTTTAGGCATGGGCCTTCTTATTGGCGTTTATCTGCCCTCTTCTTCCTCCTCAGCGGCAGATGAAGCAGTTGGAAATTCAACAGATGTGGAAGACTCCCGGTTTCAACCCCGGGGAGGTTCCCTGGCACTGGATTCCGGAAAAAGGTTCATTTATCTTCCCCTGAACAACCCCGCCGTGGTACCCGCCAATATGGCTCCTTTCATGAAAGAGGATGATATCGTGGCCGGTGTGGTGGTCAACGGACAGGCTCGAGCCTATCCCCAGTGGGTCCTGGTTGCCTATCATGTGGTCAATGACACCATCAATGAGACCCCCATCATGCTGGCTCACTGTGAAATTTGCAGCGGAACCTCCGCCTTTGATCCGGTTTTCGAAGGATTGGACGGCAAGTCTCTCAGTTTCCAGATTCACGGAATCGCCAACGGCACTTTCTCAGTCTATGACTATCAGACACACACGGTATGGTCTCCCTTCACCGGAAGATCCTTTACCGGCACCATGCATCCCTCGCGCATGAACCGAATTCCTCTGATCGTAGAACCCTGGGGGAACTGGCTCAAACGGTTTCCTGAAACCGAGGTTCTGGTGGCCAACCGAATTTTCATCGACCAGCGGGAACACGGCCGCGGCGACACCAATCAAATCGGACACGACTACATTCCCGCCGGCTTTCAGAACGTGGCCAATATGGAAGACACCCGCCTTCCCTACAACGAGCTGGTCTTCGGAGTCGCCAACCTGGAGGGTAGCCAGTCCATTGCTTTTCCGATGGCGCTGCTCGAGGACCAGGAAGGGATTTTGAAATACGAGTTCGCCGGTGAGTTTTATCTGCTGAAAAAAACCGGTGATTTCGGCGTGGTAGCCTACCGGCTGCGAAAGGACCAGGAGGCGAGGCAATTCCGTCACCTCAGCGAAACCCCGTTTCGAGTCGGCGACGACCAGGGTGGCATCTGGGACGAATTCGGACGGGCCGTCAATGAAAGGGATGACGATTTATTGGTCACCGATGGCTATTTCACCGAATGGTATGAATGGGTCAGTGGTTGGCCCGAATCACAGATCGCCGACTGAGAATCACCTATGAATAACTTTTGCTGGAAGTCCATCGCTTTCTCGTTCAGCCTGCTCGCGGCCCTGGCGGCAACGGCCTGCACACCTGCCCCCTCGGTGGAAGAGTATCCTGTTCCATCCTGGAGAGAGGAAGCGGAGTTCCTGGCTCTTCCCGGAGAGAGAAGGTTTTTCCTGCTTCCCTTGAACAACCCCGGAGTGGTCCCGGCCTCCGCCGCTTCCCACATGGAAGCCGACGACCTGGTCTTCGGAGTGGTGGTCAAGGGACAGCCTCGGGCCTATCCTCGCTGGGTCATGGTTGCCTACCACGTGGTGAACGACACCATCAATGATGTCCCCCCCGGTGATGATGGCACACTGCGAGGCTTGCAGTGGATCCACAGCCTTCAATCCCGTGCTTGAGGGATTCGGGATAAAGCTCTGGCCTTTCAGATCTACGGCAATGCCAACGGAACCTTCAACGTTTACGACTATCAGACTCAGACCGTCTGGTCCCCCCTCACCGGCAGGACCACGGAGGGCCCCATGCATCCTACTAAAATGGGCCGCATCCCCCTGGTTCTGGAACCCTGGCAGGAATGGATCCAGAGATATCCGGATACGGATGTGGTCCTGGCCAGTCGACTCATGATTCAAACACGAGAGCATGGGCGGGGCGTGCATAGTGAACTGGGAGACAGTTTCGTCGCCCCTGTCTTCGCTCCCACCGCCAACCTGGAGGATACCCGGTTGCCTTACGGCACCCTCATTTTCGGCATCACCACTACTGGAGGCGACCCGTCGGTTGCCTTTCCCCTGGAATTCCTCGACACCTGGGAAGGACTGCTGAAATACACCCTCGACGGCCAGGACTACCTGGTAAAAAAAGGTTGGCGAGTTTTCAGTGGTGGCCTTCCGCAGGACGGTCTGCGACCAGCCTACCGGACAGTGTCGCTGGGAAAAAAGGGAATCGTCAGAAAACTGCGTCGTGGTTTACCGATTCCAGAGAGCCGACTGTTTCAATTTTAGACCCGCTTGGTTCTTTGAATGTGGTTGCAGGTTCAGACCCTGGAATCTTCGAAAATGGAAACACCTCAACCGGTAATCTTGATCACTCCCCTGCCGGTGCCGGAGGATTGAAGTGAGGATAGACACTGCCGTTGTGGCACATGTTGCAGGTCGCTCTGGGGGCACGCTCCCAGGTAAATACCTCGGCATTGATTTCCCGGACCATCTCGATCATCTTCCGAGCCGTCTCCTTATGGGGTGTATCCTCGGCCCAATCCTCCCGGTTGTGGCAAAAACCGCAGGTTACACCCAGGGACCGATCGAAGTTTTGCATGATGGGGCGGAGATCCTCTGGATCATCGACCTCCAGGACCTTGAGATTGGTGGGAGGCTTGCTGAAGGCAGAGCCCCGTCGCTGACTGAGCGCCCAAGGAGTACATAAGCCAACCGCCACCACAAAAACCACCCATCCTCTACTCCACCGTAATGAGTCCATCTTTCCAACTCCCTTTCTTTTTGCTCACTCGTCCAGCAAATGCCCTCACAATGATCGCTTAATCCTAACGCCTGGCGACGACACTTTCTCCGGATGAGGATCCTTCCACGGATATCGCGACGCTTCAAGGAACGAATCGATTGGCTCCCCAGGTAGGACTCGAACCTACAACCCTCCGGTTAACAGATTCCCCA
>JAPYTY010000293.1 GCA_029942065.1 Acidobacteriota bacterium
GGCTGGAAGTGGGAATGATTGGAGTGTTCGTCTCACTCGATCTGGTTCTCTTTTATGTGTTCTGGGAAGTGATGCTCATTCCCATGTACTTCCTGATCGGTGTGTGGGGAGGGGAGCGTCGAGTTTATGCGGCGGTGAAGTTCTTTCTTTACACGATGGCCGGATCCCTGCTCATGCTGGGAGCCATCATCGCGCTTTATTTCTTGAACAACGCTCAGGATTTCGACCTGGTGCAAATCACCAGCCGACTCGCCTCCGGCGAGATGGTTCTTTCGCCTCGGGCAGAACTGCTTCTGTTTCTGGCCTTTTTTATCGCCTTCGCCGTCAAGGTTCCGCTTTTCCCTTTTCACACCTGGCTTCCCGATGCCCACGTGGAAGCTCCCACCGCCGGTTCGGTGATTCTGGCCGGAGTTCTCCTCAAGATGGGAACCTATGGTCTGCTGAGATTCTGCCTGCCCCTGTTCCCCAACGCCTCTGTTTTGCTGGCTCCGCTGATCTGCGGACTCGCCATTGTGGGAATCCTGTACGGGGCATTGGTTGCCATGGTGCAGACCGATGTCAAGAAGCTGGTTGCCTATTCGTCGGTCAGTCATCTGGGCTTCGTGGTGCTGGGAATCTTTTCCTTCAATTTTCAGTCCCTGGAAGGGGCCACCTTTCAAATGCTCAGCCATGGGCTCTCCACCGGAGCCTTGTTTCTCCTGGTCGGAATGCTTTACGATCGTCGTCACAGTCACCTGATCCGGGATTTCGGAGGTCTGGCACAGGTGATGCCCGTCTACGCTGCATTTTTCATGGTGTTCCTGGTAAGCAGTATTGGTTTGCCGGGGCTCAATGGATTCGTGGGAGAATTCCTGATTTTGCAGGGAGTTTTTCTGGAAACAGCCGGCTACGCCGTGTGGGCGGTTTTCGGCATCATACTTTCCGCCGTTTATATGTTGTGGATGTACCAAAGAGTTTTCCTGGGACCCATCGAGCATGAGGAGAATCGTGCGGTGGCTGATTTAAACCTCCGAGAAGTGGTCATGCTGGTTCCTCTGATCATCCTGGCCCTGTGGATGGGACTTTACCCCAGCACCTTTCTACGCAGAATGGATACCTCCATTCAAAAGGTGGTGGATCGAATTGAACAGGTTCGTCCCGCAAATGTTTACCGAGTGGGGTACCGTGGACCTTAATTATTCAGCCCTGTTGCCGGAGATAATCCTCTCCCTGACGGGCATCATGATCATGCTCGTTATCCCGTTCGTGCCCACGGCTCGGCATGTGAGCCTGGGATACCCGGCTCTGGCGGGAATCGCCGTGGCCTTCCTGAGCCTCGTTGCAACCCGGGCAACCTGGGATCAAAGAGGTGAGGCTTTCTTCTATGGAATGGTCTTTCAGGATCCCTTCGCCCTGTTCCTCAAGGTGCTCTTTTTGTTCGCCACCGCGGCCCTTGTGCTGATTGCCATGAACTATCTCGACCAGGAGGATCGGGCTCAAGGGGAGTTCTATGCCCTGCTCCTTTTCGCCACCGTGGGCATGTGCCTGATGGCGGCCAGCGCTGACTTGATCATGACCTTCCTGGGTCTGGAGATTCTCTCGATCTCGACCTATGTATTAGCAGGCCTCAAAGAGCGGGAACGAAAATCCAATGAGTCGGCGATCAAATACTTTCTACTGGGCGCCTTTTCCACTGCCTTTATGCTCTATGGAATCGCCTTCGTCTATGGAGCGACAGGATCGACCCAATATCTGATCATAGCCAAGGTCATCCCCACCTCGGAATCGGAACCCTTCCTACTATTGCTGGCACTGGGACTCATGCTGGTGGGATTCGGTTTCAAGATTGCCCTGGCTCCCTTTCACATCTGGGCCCCTGATGTGTACGAGGGTGCCCCCCTCCCGGTCACGGCTCTTCTGGCGGTGGGATCCAAGGCAGCAGCCCTGGTGGCTCTGGTGCGCATTCTCTTCCAGGCCCTGCCCGCACTGAGCCCCGAGTGGCAGGTTCTCTTGTGGATGTCAGCCGTCCTGACCATGTCGATCGGAAACATCGCCGCCTTGACGCAGACCAACATCAAGCGAATGCTGGCCTACTCCTCCATCGCTCATGCCGGGTATCTCCTGCTAGGACTCACCGCACACAATGAACTCGGAACCCAGGGCATTCTCTACTACCTGGTGGCCTATGCCCTGATGACGATGGGAGCTTTTGCGGTGGTTCAGATTGTGGGGGGGCGCGACGAACAGTATATCCAGATCGAAGACTACCGTGGCCTTGGCTACCGGCACCCGTTTTTGAGCGTTACCCTTTCGGTCTTCCTGATCTCTCTGGCTGGAATCCCGGCCACGGCCGGATTCATGGGCAAGTTTTTTCTGTTTGCCGCCGCCCTCGAGAGTGAGCTGTACGGGCTGGTTTTTCTGGCTATCCTGGCCTCGGCGATTGGCATTTACTACTACTTGAAGGTTATCGTATTAATGTACATGGGTGATTTTCAGGAAGAAACGGGTACTCTGATCACGATCCCTTTGTCCCTGCGAATTGTAATTGCCATCATGGTTTTGGGAACGATCTATCTGGGAATTTTGCCCGGAACCCTTCTCCATCTGGCCAGTGAGGCGGTGAATTTTTGAAGGAAGCAAAACAGAAACTGGAAGCAGAGATCAAGCAACTGGATCGAGAGTTGAAGGACGAGCTCCCGAAAGCCCTGACCAAGGCAATGGAATGGGGTGATTTGCGTGAAAATGCTGAGTATCAGACCGCCAAGGAACGGCAATCCTTCGTCCAGGCGCGCCTCGGACGACTTCGGGAACGATTGGCTAAACTCTCGCTGGTCGATCTCAGCAAGATTCCCACCGACAGGATCTCCTATGGCTCAACCGTGGTCGTCGTAGACCTGGACTCGGACAAGAAACTCACCTATCGACTGGTCAGCAGCGAAGAATCCGACGTGGGCAAGGGATGGATCTCCACCGTTTCGCCCATCGGAAAAAGTCTCCTGGGACACGAAGAAGGCGATGAAGTCCAGATTCGGACCCCCGGGGGAGAAAAGAACTACGAGATCGTCAGCCTCAAGACCCTGCACGATGGAAAGTAGGCGATAGACACCTCTGTACCACGGAGACACGGGAAGATTTTCACCACAAAGACACAGAGAAAAAAGTTCTTTTCTTTGTCTTATCTCTCCAAATCTCAACCAACACCGTCTGTGAAATAAATCCGAAATCCTAATCGGAGTTTGTTTCGAATTTGGGACTTCGGATTTCGGATTTTTACCAAGGTGTAGCGGCGCACTGAGGTGTTCATCCCCAGGACATTCTTTACACAGGGCGTTCTGGGCTCACTTCTCCGGAGCCCTGTAGGGGCGGCATAGCAATAGCCTGGGGCGTGAGTCCCAGGTTGTGCAGGTCAGCAAATAGAAGAGCCCTGTAGGGGCGATGTAGACCCCTCAATGGTTTCCCTACATCGCCCTTACAGGGCTCCTTTACTAACAACACCTTCA
>JAPYTY010000294.1 GCA_029942065.1 Acidobacteriota bacterium
GGTTGGCACGTTTCAGGTTGGCACGTTTCAGGTTGGCACGTTTCAGGTTGGCACGTTTCAGGTTGGCACGATCCTGCAGAAGCCTTCCAGAATTGGTGCCTGAGGCGCCTCCCACATTCCGGATCCTTCATTCTGGATTCCTCGTTTTCAGCAGGGGTGTACTGAGTGCGCCCTATTTATGCCACTGATAAAGATCGTCTTGTGGGCATACTGGAATCCAGAACCCCGAAGGGGTGATGTGAAATAGCCTGGGGCGTGAGCCCCAGGATTAAAAGTGTGGTAAACGGGGGAGCCCTGTAAGGGCGATGTAGGGAACCCGCCAATGGTTGTACATCGCCCCTGCAGGGCTCCGGAGAAGTGAACTCAAAATTTGCTTTGTAAGGATGTCCTGAAAAAGCGCACGGCGTGCGCCCTTTCTCAGGCTGCAAGATCGTACCGAATTGGAACGTGGAACGCGCTGGTCGAAGACCAGCGGACGGGACCGTCCGGGTGGACGGTCCCGTCAATTCAGATTGAATCCAAATGAAGGGGATCAGCTCTCTTCTTGGGTGCCTTTCACCCGCAGGTTGTTGGTGACCGAGAAGACTCCGGAGACGCCCCTGGCGGCGAGCGTGGCCATGTCGCTGTCGCTTTGACGTAAAACCATGCCCTCCAGGGTCACGTTTCCGTGGGTGACGACGATGTGGATGTCGGACCGGTAAGGAAGCAGGCCAAAGGAAGCTCCCGACCACAGGTACTTACTCAAGCTCGAATTCGAAAAAAGGGCCCGGGCCGTCGCCAGGCGAAGGTCATCGTCGCGGTAGGAGTTGGGTAAGACCGTGATCTGATTGTCGACTCCGGTGATTCCCTCGACCCTGCCGACGACCCGCTCGATGGACCTTTTGAGAGCCGGCCACCAGACCTCTCCGGTCAGGGTGACGTTGGAACCCTCCAGCTCAAACGTCACGTTGTCGAACATGCTGTAGTAGGGAAGGGTCACCATTTCACGGCGGAGGTTCTGCTCGAGTGAAGAAGCCGTCGTCGCAGAGGCGACTGTGGTAAATAGGAACCAACCGATGACGAAACTGAGCATCGATTTGTAAAGTTTACTCGTCATGTGATGTTTTCCTTTCTTGTTTGCACGTTTGCATTGGGTGAGTGATTCACACTCGCCGTTTCGAGATCCATGGTCTCTATAGTTGTTTAGGATGCGAATCGGGAATGAGAGTTCTGAAATTTTCCTGGAATTGCCTTTAACCCGCTTGGAACTTATCCTCTAGAAGTTTATCCTGGGGACAAACTTGCAGTTCAGGTCAGGAGCAGAGCATGAAAAAAACTACCTTTTTCTTGATAGTCTTGGTTGTGGGAGGGTTCACAGGGTCGCTTGCGGCCCAGGCCGATGATTTTGTGCCGGTCACCGATGAGATGCTTCTCGATCCCAGTCCTGACGACTGGTTGATGTTCAGTCGGACTTACGACAACCAGCGCTTCAGTCCGCTGGACCAGATCAATCCGCAGAACGTGGATCAGCTGGGCATGGCCTGGGTGCGAGGGTTGAGGCCCGGCGTGCAGGAGAACATACCGATCGTCTACCGGGGCGTGATGTATGTGGTGAACCCGGGGGCGGTCGTCCAGGCACTTGATGCCACCAACGGCGATCTGATCTGGGAGTACCGGCGCAGGCTGCCGGACGATCTGAGGAAATTCATTCGTAATGTGGGACGATCCCGGACCCTGGCCATTTCCGGGGAGCTGGTGTTCTACACGGCTCCTGACGGTTATGTCGTGGCCCTGGATGCCCGAACCGGTCAACTGGGCTGGGAAGCCATGGCCCAGGATTACAAGACCGGAATTCAACACACCACCGGTCCCATCGTGGTGGAGGGCAAGGTGATCACCGGACGGTCCTGTCCCAACGCGCGCTGTTACATCATGGCCCACGACGCCCGAACCGGGGAGGAGTTGTGGAAGTTCTACACCTCGGCCGCTCCGGGTGAGCCGGGAGGAGACACCTGGGGTGATCTGCCGGTCGAGAAAAGAATGACCTCGCCCTGGGGACTGCCGGGAGCTTACGACCCGATGCGCAAACTGATTTACTGGGGGACCGCCAATCCGAAACCGCACACCCGGATGAAACGCCATGGGGGGGATCATGATGCCGTCCCGCGATCCTCGCCCTCGGAACTTTACAGCAACTCGACCGTCGCCTTGAATCCTGACACCGGTGAGCTGGTCTGGTATTACCAGCATCTTCCCGGAGATGACTGGGACTCCGACCACACCCAGGAGAGAATCCTGATTCGGACCACTCTTGATCCCGATCCCACGGCCGTGAAATGGATCAATCCCCGGATTCCTCGAGGCGAGGAGAGAGAAATCGTGGTTTCAGTGGGAGAGCCTGGAGGACTCTGGGTGCTCGATAGGGACCAGGGCCAGTTTCTCTGGACCACCCCCTTCCCCTACGATGTTCCTGAATTTCACGTCTCCCACATCGACGTTGAAACCGGCAAGACTTACCTGAACTGGGACCGGGTCCTGAAAAAGGAAGGGGACCGGCACATCATCTGTTTCATGAACACCAAGGGCTATTGGCCCATGGCTTACCATCCTGGCAAGAACTCTCTTTACATCCCCTTCCACGACGCTTGCCTGGACATGACGGCCAAAATGGAGACCCCGAATGGAGGTCAGCGCCAGGCCATCTTTCGTCCCGGATCGGATCCCGAGGCTTTTGCCGGAATCGCCAAGGTGAATGTGGCGACGGGCCGGACCCAGCGGATTTACTCGGCTGCCGTTCCCGGTAATGGAGCCATGCTGGCCACCGCGGGAGACCTGATTTTCTGGGGAGATATGGATCGAAGATTCAGAGCTTTTGATGCCGATTCGGGGGAGATCCTCTGGGAAACGATTGTCGGGGGCATCATCCAGAACAGCACCATTACCTATGCCGTCAATGGCCAGCAATACGTCGCAATTCTCACGGGAGATGGAGCTTCCGGTACGGGCGGCCCCCTCTCGGTGGTCAAGACACTCACTCCTGTGCGCGGCCACAATGCAATTTATGTTTTTGCTCTGCCGGAAGGGCGTTAAAGGCCTGATGCCGAGGAACAGAGGTTCCTGATGACCCAGCCGCCGAGTGTTTTTCAGCCCCGGGGGAACCGGAAGGAGGCGGGTGGAGTGCTGGTCAAGATCATAATGATCCTGGCCGGCCTCGCCATCGTCATTCCCCTCTTGCTGGATTACGGGATGTCTCCACCGAGCCAGGCCGGGATTGACGTGTCCAACATCGTTAACGGCCAGGAAAACTACTTTGCGACCGTGGGCGGGGGAAGTTATGCGGCCAGTCTCTCGGATCTTCAGCAGGCGGATATGATCGAGGTGCAGCTGGGTGCAGGAACCAAGGCCGGATATGTCTTTACAATGACTGTCGGTGCCGATGGCAAGACCTTCACCATCACGGCCAGACCC
>JAPYTY010000295.1:0-207 GCA_029942065.1 Acidobacteriota bacterium
GAGCAGGGCCGACTCCAGGACCCCCAGGTGCTGGAGCAGCAGGTACGACGCTTACTGGACGATCCCCGCTCGCGGGCCCTCGTCACCAATTTCGGCGGCCAGTGGCTACACCTGCGAAACCTGGATGCGGTTCGTCCCGATCCGACGGTCTTCCCCTATTTCGATGACAATCTTCGTGAGGCGTTACGGCTGGAGACAGAACTTTTC
>JAPYTY010000295.1:217-3440 GCA_029942065.1 Acidobacteriota bacterium
GCCTTCTGCTGGAGAATCGCAGTGTCCTGGACATCCTGAATGCCGACCACACCTTCGTCAATGAGCGTTTAGCCCGCCACTATGGGATCCCCGGCATCTACGGCAGCCATTTTCGACGGGTGGAGCTCGACCAGGAGGAGCGCAGGGGACTGATGGGCAAGGGGAGCCTGCTGACCGTCACTTCTTATGCCAACCGGACGTCGCCCGTGCTGCGGGGCAAGTGGGTGCTGGATCATATCCTGGGCACACCACCGGCACCACCGCCGCCCAATATCCCGGATCTGGTGGAAGAGACCGAGGACGGTCAGGCCCTCTCGATGCGCCAGCAGATGGAACAACACCGTGCCAATCCCGTTTGCGCCACCTGCCACTCACAGATGGATCCGCTGGGCTTTGCGCTAGAGAACTTTGACGGAACCGGCACCTGGCGAACCATGGATGCCGGCAGTCCCATCGATCCATCCGGAATCCTCCCGGACGGCACTCCTTTCAAGGGTCCGGTGGGACTCCAGGAGGTGCTGCTGGACAAAGGTGGAGAGTTCATGGTGACCACCACCGAAAAACTCCTCACCTACGCCCTGGGTCGAGGACTCGAGCATTACGATGGTCCAGCCGTGAGAGGGATCATCCGGGAAGCGGCGTCCAACGACTACCGCTGGTCATCGCTTATTTTGAGTATCGTCAAGAGTGTGCCCTTTCAGATGAGGAGATCTGAACAGCCATGATTATTACCCAAAAACATATTCCACGTCGGACCATTCTTAGAGGCATGGGGACCGTGCTGGCCTTGCCATTGCTGGACGCCATGGTCCCGGCCCTGGCCGCCGTGCCGAGTACCGCCCAGAGGGCCAAGCGCCTTTCTTTTGTTTATGCCCCCAACGGGATGATCATGAACCAGTGGACGCCGGCGATTGAGGGGGCCGCATATGAGCTGACCCCCACACTGGAACCCCTGGCGGCCTTCAGGGACCGAATGCTGGTCCTGACCGGACTCAACCACAACTCGGCCCTTCCCCTGCCTGGAGAAGGCGAGTCGGCACCCCATGAGCGGGCCGGCGCCACCTTTCTGACGGGCGTCCACCCCAAAATGGAAGGAAACGTGAGCATCTCGGTGGACCAGATCGCGGCCCGGGAACTGGGCAGGAATACCCAGCTGGCGTCGCTCGAGATGGGACTGCACATCAGCAGTGTGGTCGGCCAGTGCGAAAAGGACTGGAGCTGCGCCTACCTCAACACGCTTTCCTGGAGTAACGCCATTACGCCGCTGCCTAGCGAAGGACAGCCGCGTGCAGTCTTTGAACGCCTCTTCGGGGACGGCAACAGCACCGACCCATCGGTACGGTTGGCGCGGCTGAGAAAGGACAGGAGCCTTCTCGACTCCATGACCGAGTCTGCCACTCGGCTGATGAGACGGCTCGGCCCCAGCGACCGCACACGGCTCGGCCAATACCTCGATGCCGTCAGAGATATCGAACGGCGCATCCAGATTGCCGAGGGGCAGACTTCCGGTGGGCTTCCGACAATGGATCGCCCGCCGGGCATCCCGACCACCTTCGATGAATATGCTGATTTGATGTTCGATTTGCAGGTACTCGCCTTCCAGACCGACATGACCCGCGTGGGCACCTTCATGATGGGCCGAGAACAAAGCAACCGGGCTTTTCCCGAGATCGGCGTCCCCGATGCCCACCACGGGCTGTCGCATCACAAGAATAATCCGGAGATGATCGCCAAGGTGATCCAGATCAACATCTATCATTCCAAGCTGTTCGCCAATTTCCTGGAGAAAATGCGTGCCACGCCCGACGGCGACGGGTCTTTGCTGGATAGTTCGCTGATCGTGTATGCCAGTGCTCTCAGCGACGGCAACCAGCATTCGGTAGCAAACCTGCCCGTCCTGCTGTTCGGAGACGGTGCGGGCCAGTTCAAACCGGGGCGTCACCTTCGCTTCGGGAAAGACGTACCGATGTCCAACCTGTATCTGACCCTGCTGGATCACTTCGGGGTCGATGTGGAGAGCTTCGGCGATAGCACCGGCAAACTCGAACCTCTCTCCTTGGGATAAGACGGACGATGACTCAACCGGGCATCAAAATGAAAGGTCTCATGGGCTGGGCGATGCTGGCCTGGTTGGCCATAGCTTCTCTGCTGGCCGCAGACACCGATCTTCGGTTGCTGGAGGCCGTTCAAAGGGGCGACTCGCCTGCCGTGCGTTCTCTTCTGGAACAAAAGGCCGATGTCAACGGAACCCGGCCCAACGGGGAGACGGCACTTCAGTGGGCAGCTTACCAGGATGATCAGGAGACGGCACAACTCCTGATCGGTGGGAGCGCCAGGGTGGATGCCGCCAATGAATACGGAGTCACTGCCCTCTCGCTGGCCTGCACCAACCGAAGTGATCCGATGGTCCGGATGCTGCTCGAAGCAGGAGCCAATCCAAACGCAGCCCAGTCGACCGGAGAGACGGTTCTCATGACCTGTGCCCGGACCGGCAGCCTCACCGCGGTGAGATTGCTGCTGGAGAAAGGCGCCGATCCCACCGGAAGGGAGGCTCGCTGGGAGCAGACCGCTTTGATGTGGGCACTGGCCTCCGGACATTCCCAGGTGGCACGGACTCTGATCGAGCACGACGCCAACATCAACGCTCGATCAAGCGGGGGCTTCACACCCCTGCTGTTTGCGACGCAGCAGAACGACCTGGATTCGGTCCGACTCCTCCTGGCCAAGGGAGCCAATCTCAACCATGCCACCGAGGAGTACGGCAATGCCCTGACGGTGGCCAGTGCCAGCGGCCACGAGGCACTGGGCCTCTTTCTGCTGGAGCAGGGCGCCGAACCCGACCGACCCGATGCACACGGAGTCACGGCTTTACACTACACCATGGCCCAGGGACTCTCCCTTATCAACAGCCTCAATTACGATCCCGCCTACCGGGTGGTTCCGCCCAGCATGCATGACCTGGCAAAGGCACTACTGGCCAAGGGAGCCGACCCCAACGCTCGGATCGTCTCCAGATTGAGACTGGGCCCGGATGACCCCTCGACCGGCATGGGGATGGAGGGTGCCACCCCGTTTTTTGTGGCGGCGCTGGGCGGTGACGCTGAAATGCTGCGAATTCTGGCCGGCTACGGTGCCGATCACCGGATCAGGGCCAAGGGAGAGACCACCTCATTGATGGCGGCCGCGGGAGCGGCCCGGGGAGTCACCCAGGGAACCCTCAAGC
>JAPYTY010000296.1 GCA_029942065.1 Acidobacteriota bacterium
GGTTGACACAGATCACGTTTTGCCAGTCACCAATCAGAAGACCGGTGGCGCGGGCCAGAGGGAAGATGGGGCTGTCCGGCCTCCAGGTGACGTAAAGATACTGAGCACCGATCAGGTTGCGCTTCCTGATAAAGCCGTTTCTCTCAAGCGTCTGGTTGGCCGTGCCCCAGAGCGAGGCCCCGATGGCCATTCCGGCCTGCTCTCCGCTGGCATCCTGGGGCGAGAAGGGAGCACCGGCATACTGGATCTCCTCGGTCAGTCTGGGGTCGAACATCCTGCGGAACTCGACATTGCCCGTCCCCCCGCCAGTGGCGATCATGATGGCTTTCTTGGCCTTGACGGTGACGGTTTCCGCATCCATATCGATATTGCCCTGGGAACGGAAGCTCTTGAGAGGAGTGGTGGTTCCCGGCAGCAGAGTGGGGGTGTAGCTGGCCTTGATACCCAGTACCCGCCCTGAGGTGGGCGTCTCACGGAAGATGACGTCCATGTGGTAGTTGAGCAGAAAGCGAACTCCCTTGCTCCGGGCACTGACTTCCAGCGGCCTCATCAGATTGGTTCCGCCGGAGCCCGAAGGACTCTCCAGGCTGGGCTTTTTGTCCCTTATGGTGTGATTCTCCCGGGGTGCGGAGATCCCGATGGCGTGCCCACCCTGGGTGTCCGGGGCCTTATCTTCGAAGACCACGCCGTTGGCGACCAGAAACTCGAAGGTCAAGGCCTCGTTGTCGGCCAGCGCACGCTGAACGCCCCGGTCGTTGTACCGATAATCCGGCATCCCGTTGGATTCCACCACCGACCAGTCGGTCAGATCCTGAAAGAGAAGGTCGGGGGAATCCTCGATCCCGTACTTCTTCTGGAGGGTGGTACCGCCCCCCAGAGCCACGTTGCCTCCACTCAGAAGGGCGTGTCCGCCGGCGTCGTAATTGGCATCAACCACGATTACCGAAACATCCCGGTTGGCCGCTCGAATGGCGGCGGGGAGTCCCGCCGCCCCCGAACCGATCACCACAAAGTCAGCCTCCAGATCCCATTGCTCGGGAATGGCAGAGCTGTCCCACACTTGAGCCTGGGCCGGAGAGGCGGATAGGGCGCCGGCTCCCGCCAGGGCGGCACTTCCTGCACCTGCTCCCCGGACAAAGGTTCGACGGCTGATTCTCTTTGTCTTTTTCTGGTTGGATTTCATGATGTCCCCCCGGTTTTGCCTGTATTATGCATCATCTCGTACTGCAGCGTTGCCGCCTTCATACCAAGCGAAGCCGTTCACCCGTCCTGGCGGTTGGTGGGCATCCAGTTTGGCTAACTCTCGCTGGCCGCTCTGTCCACATCAAAGCGCTGGACATTGAGAATCCCATTCCAGGGGGCCACCGTGACCGAGAGGTTGCCCAGACACTGGACCTGACAGGAGAGACGGATGGGGGGATGAGTTTCCCCATCAGAGAGGCCAAAATCGTAGCCGAAGACCTTCAGGCGATCCTTTTCCCATTCGCTGATCGGATTCAGATTTTCCTTCCCGCTTAAAACTCCAATCCAGCAGGTTCCACAGGTCCCGGTCCGGCATTGAAAAGGAATCGGCCCTTCGGTCCGTCGGAGGTCGATCGATCGAAAGTCTCTGGGATCCCTCGCTGAGGCCATGGAAACATCCTGTCCGTGGATAGCCTTGAAGAAAGACCTTTTTTCCTTTTCGTTAAAGACGACGGTGTGCCTGGCATCGACGGTACGCAAGAAACCCAACCAGCCTCCCCTTTTCTTGGCACGGTCCTTCAGAATCTGGTCGGGAGAGGATCTTTTGGGGACCGGCCTGGCGAAGCTTTCGGAAAACACATCCGGGCCCACTTGACGCCGGGCCATCCAGGCGACGGCTGTGATTCCGGTAAGGTGGGATTCGGGAACCTGCAGGCTGGAGGCAAGTGCCCGGGTGGTGGCCCGTATCTGATCGGCCAGGCCACCCTCAGGGGAGGTCAACGACCGGGCCTGGGAGCGGACCGCTTCTTTGACCTCCGACCAGTACCGAGAGCCGAACAGAAAGTCGACGGAGGAGTCGAGCTGTTCTTCGAGCCGGAAGCTCCCCCTGAGCTCCAGCCGTTGTTCCATCTGGTCGAGATTCTCGGACTCCTGGACTATCCGGAGAAGGTGCAAAGGCCAAAAAGCAAACCAGATGCGGGTCGCGTCCTGATCGACCGGATGGATCAACGGCACCAGGACATCCAGCGCCTCGGACCAGGAGCTGTCATCGAGCTCGACAAAAAATGAATCGGAGCTTTTGTTCTCAACCATGTCCATGGTTCCAGATTCGACCGCCTGATTCCCCTCGCCTTAATAAAGAGGTCGCAAATCGTCCTCGACCGGAATAGGATAGCATGGCAGGGCGAAATGGGTCAGTTCAGGCCGGCTAAACTGATACTGGGAGAACTATGAAAAAGGCACTGATCATCACGGCCTCGGTGTTGCTGACTCTGGGTATTCTTTTTTATATCCTGATTACCAATTCAGAGCGTTCGACCCACCTGCATTTCACCACCCGGGGGGGTGTCTTCAAAAACACGGTTTACTACTCCGCCCAGCCTCCTGAGACTGCCGCCCAGCATACCTGTGATGGCAAGTTCGCCGAAATGCGCGACGATCTGTTTGAGACCCACTTCAGGCTCTGGCAGGAGCAGTATGGCGGAAAAGCGGCCGGTTCGCGCTAAACCCCTCAGGAAAAAGGTGGGAGAGCCGCAGGGCAACCGTCAGGACGTCGCCACTCCTGGCCCGGTGATCAGCGGGAATCAATTCGAAAGTATCCGTTTTGCGCCTTCTCCTGTGGCGTTCTCTGAGCCAGGCGTGGACTCATCTGCTCCCGGGCCTTCTGGATCTCACTGACCAGCGCCGGGTCTTCTATCCAGGTGGCCCGTACCTTATAGATCTTGCTCCCCACCTTGAGCCGCAGGTTCGGATCCTCGAGCAGATACTGGGTCCAGCGGTGCTCGGGCCTGATGGAGTTGAGATAGAGCACCCCCTGGTGCAGGTAGGCCCGAATATCGACGGAATAGGGATCGGAGGGCCGTACCTCCAGGGTGACCCGGGTGGACGGTTCCATGAAACTCCAATCGTCATTCGGCTCGGCGACTTCCTCTCCCGTGATCCGCTTGCCGGGAAGTTGATCCCAGGGGTCACTGCGGTTGAGGTAGGAAAACAGGAGCGTCATCACCACCAGGGCCAACCCGCCCGCTATTCCCTTGAGTGTTGTTTTGATCATGTTCCACGGAATATACCGGATTAAACAGGCAATGAAAATACCCGGAGGATGGCTAATAAGGACTAGCCCGTATTTCTCACACCTTCTCGTCACGAAGCGGCGCCGCCTTCATCTGAGGAACGAAGAAAGGGCCGGCCTGACAAGGCGCGCGACCGAGGCCCCCGCAGACGTACTGTAGGGTACGTTGAGGAGGCCGAGGG
>JAPYTY010000297.1 GCA_029942065.1 Acidobacteriota bacterium
GGTCGAGGTGGAAGCCCTGGATGACGATGGGAATTTGCTGGGATCCCTGATCCTGGAGGAGTTGTCCAGTGAAGGGCAGTTTTTCGGCGATCTACGGGATATCTTTGATTTTTCATCCGACGAAAACAGCGGGTGGCTTCGGATTCAGGCAATCGAGGGGAAGCTGCTGGGCAGTGTTACTTTTCGTGATTCCGGGAACCAGTATCTCGCAGCGCTGCCTCTTGACCAGGAGGGAGCGCGTGAGTTTATTTTCAGCCACGTGGCGCACACGCCCGAGGTGTTCTCGGCGCTGGCCCTGCTGAACACCTCAACCCAGGCCCGGATGGTGAGTGTTGAGGTTTTTGATGGGGACGCACAGCGAGTCGGAACTGCGTTTCTGAATTTAGCTGCGGGTCAAAAAGTTTCCCGCCTCTTGAGTGAACTCTTCCCCGACCTGGAAGACCAGGCGGGTGGTTTCATTCGAATACGCTCCAACGGTCCAATCCGTGGATTTGTGATCTTTGGAGACCGTTCTCTGAACTTCATGGCTGCCGTGCCGGCCCAGGTGCTCGTGGAGTAAATGGTGCTGTAATGCAGTGGTGCAGTCGGCCGCTGGTCTTCGACCAGCGCGTTCCACGTTCCAGGTTCCACGTTTCACGTTCCAGGTTGGCACGATCCTGTAGCCTGTTGTAGGGGCGCACGGCCCAGACTGTCTCAAAACCTCAAGGCATGCGCACAGGTGTGCGTCTTCCGATCAAGCGGCAAGCCCATTGTAGCGGCCGCTCTATGAGCGGCTCTCCGGATTCGGAACGCTGAGGCGTCTCCCCCATTTAGAGAGAACCCTAGAACCATAGAGCAATGTGAAGTGTAGAGGCGCACAGACGTGGTCCCACAAGGCGAACTTTATCAATGGCTTAGGCATGGCACACTCAGTGCGGGCCTCTTGCTGCAGTCAGTAGGCCACACATCCAGCGTCCTTTCATTCCAGGGTTTGGCCTCCCTTGCCGCTCATAGAGCGGTCGCTACAAGTCAGTCGTCAAATTGTTTGGAAGGAGCTGCCGAAGGAACGCCCCTAATCAATCCAACCGGAATTGCTGAGTTTTGAGACAGTCTGGGCCGTGCGCCCATCTTCCGGTCAGTGACCAAGATCTTGATAGTACGGGGTCCAGAACCCCGGAGGGGTGATGTGAAATAGCCTGGGGCGTGAGCCCCAGGAGTCAGAAGGTGGCAATGAACGAGCCCTGTAGGGGCGATTTCGGAGAGCCGCTCATAGAGCGGCCGCTACACTGTGTTGGCTGAAATTGTAGAGATGAGATAAGGACAAGAATTGTCTTCTCTGTGTCTTTGTGGTGGAACGCGCGGGTCGGAGACCCGCGCCTCTTAGCGTTCCCCCCACTTCAGCTTTTCTCGGAGGACTTCAAAGAAGTCTCTGTGCCCCGCCTGGATCAACTCGATCTGGTATTCCGAACGGGTACAGCTCACTTCATCTCCTGCCCGCAGCGGGACACCGATCTGACCATCGACGGTCAGCATGACCTCTTCACCCGAGATCACCACCACGCGGATGTTGCTTGCTGCTGGAATCACCAGGGGACGGTTGGTCAGAGTGTGGGAACAGATAGGCGTCATGACAACCGAGTCCAGTTTGGGGTACAGGACCGGTCCCCCTGCCGAGAGTGAGTAAGCCGTCGACCCGGTGGGGGTGGAGATGATCATTCCGTCGGCCGGGAATGTTGCTATGTAATCCTCGTCGACAAAGGCGTCCATATTGATCAGTCGAGCCAGGGCTCCCGAGTTGATGACCGCATCATTCAAGGCATGGTGGACTTCAATAGGATCCTTGCCGCGATGAACCGAGACCTGCAACATATCCCGACGGTCAATTGAAAACTTCCCGTCCAGCACACGCTCCAAAACGGGATAGAGGTCTTCCAGGGTGATTTCGGTTAAAAATCCCAGAGAACCCAGGTTCACGCCCAGAATCGGGGCCGGCCGACCTTGAATGGATCGGGCCACTCTCAGCATGGTGCCGTCGCCGCCGAAGACCAGGATGATGTCCGCTTGGTCAGGAATATCTTCCAGCTTGGTGCCCTTGATCTGAGTTAGCTCAAAAGCTTGAACCGCCCCTTCTTCCACAATGGTCATGCAGTTACGGTCCTGCAACCACGTCAGGAGTTGCTTCAAGGGCGTATCGAGTCTGGTGTGATGGGGTTTGGCAACGATACCGATTTTCATGGCGAATAAAAAACTACCTGCCTCATGCGGGTTGTTGGTCGGACCGAGGGCGGTTCTTCAACTCGTTGAGGTAATCGTTGTGGCATTTGTCCGAGCAGAAGAAAAGCGTGGTTCCTGCGACTTTCGCCTCAACGGCCAGATTTTCCGCAACGTACATCCCGCACTGAGGATCTTTGACCATTTTCCCAGTGACTGCCGTCCCTGTTGGGTTCGCTCTCCTCCGGCTCCTGGAATGGGTTCCTGTCAATGGAGGAGCCAGGATTCGTTTCAAGACAGAGCGGACCAGATTGGAGAAAACCCAGAAGACAAGGAAAAATAAGAAAAACCTGATGACCCAGGACATTATTTACAAGGGTGCTCCCTGAGGATGGGTCTCCCTGATTTGTTCAATCTGTTGTTCTATCGCCTCGAAATCAGGATGGTCGGGATGGAATTCCAATAATTTTTCGAAACTTCCCAGGGCTTCGGGAAAATTCCCGATTGAGAGGTAGGTGACGCCAATATTGTGAAGGGTCTGGGCATGGTCGGGCTGAACTTCAAGGGATTGCTGGTACAACGCCACTGCTTTGATGGGATTGCCCGTGTACAGATAGGCCGTTCCCAGATCTGTTCGAATGTCCACATTTTCGGGCGTCAGGAGCAAGGCTTCTTCGTACCAGGGAATGGCTCCATCAAAGCGGCGCATGTCGTAGTAGGCATTTCCAATAGCGACTCGAATCTGGCTGTCCTGGGGGTCGGCTTCTGCCTGTTCTTGAAGCGCCGCCAACTGCTCCATCACCTCAGCCGGCGGATGGTCCTGCGGCGTCTGGGAAGTTCCCTGGGTTGGGGCGGCACTCTGCTGTGGGCTCAGTCCGCCAGGAGTTTGAACCAGATTTTGGGAAACAAAGAATCCAAGGATAAACCCGACCAGGATTCCCACTATGCCGGTGACGAACCGTTTGTTCTTCATTAGAAAGGCTGTATGGTATCATACGGGCGCTCAGATTGGCTTTATATAGCAGGGGTAAAAGAGACAGACGAGGTGGTTCGATAGGCGAAACTCAACTGAATTAATATGTACCGAGGACAAGACATCGGGGATCGTGAAGAGCTGATCAAGACTTGCCTGAAGGTCCTCCGCCAGGGAAAAGAGAAACCACTTTACGCAGTCCTTCCTCACCTCAGTGGCCTCCGTTCTCCCACTTTTTTTGAGCCCCTTTTGAAGTTGCTGGAGTCGGGGAA
>JAPYTY010000298.1 GCA_029942065.1 Acidobacteriota bacterium
GCAGAGCGACATCCCAGACGCTGTTGGCCAGTGGACCGATCTGATCCAGAGAGGACGCGAAGGCCACCAGTCCGTAGCGAGAAACGCGGCCGTAGGTGGGCTTGAGTCCCACCACCCCGCAAAATGCCGCCGGCTGGCGGATCGATCCTCCGGTATCGCTGCCCAGGGCACCAGGGACCTCCCAGGCGGCCACGGCGGCGGCCGATCCGCCGCTGGAACCACCGGGAACCCTTTCCAGATCCCAGGGGTTCCGGGTGGGGAAGTAAGCCGAGTTCTCGGTGCTGGATCCCATGGCGAACTCGTCGCAATTAGCTTTCCCCACCACAATGGCCCCGTTTTCCTTCAAGCTGCGAACCACGGTCGCGTCATAGGGAGGGATGTAGTTCTCCAGAATCCGTGATCCGCACGTGGTCCGAATCTCCTCGGTCACGATATTGTCCTTGACGGCCACAGGGATGCCGGTCAGCAGCCCGTGTTGGGCTTCTCCCTGGGCCAGTTTCTCATCCAGCGCCCGGGCCTGGGCCCGCGCCGATTCGGCTTCGACGCTCAAAAACGCCTTGACCTTCTCCTCCTGCTGATCGATGCGGTCGAGGAAGCCTTCGACCACCTCGGTGACCGAGACTTCCTGGCGGGTGATCGAATCACGGAGTTCTCGAATGGACCGCTGATGGATCATTCAATCACCGCGGGGACACGGAAATGCTCATCGCTGGAATCCGGCGCGTTGGCCAGGGCCTGTTTGGAGGAAAAAGACGCCTGGACCTGATCCTCGCGCATGGGGGTGGCCCGTTCCTGGTCCAGGGCATGATAGGTGGGTTCCACCGTGTCGGTGGGGAGCGCCTCGAGCTGAGCACAATAATCCAGGATCTCCTGGAATGGGTCGACGAACAGCTGCAGTTCCTCCGGGGTGAACCGCAAGTGGGACAGATCCGCGATTTTTTCAATTTCTTTGGTGGTGATGGCCATGATGTCTTGAGGGTTCTTTCTCCCCTATCCTAAGATTTCTGCTAACTTTTTCATATACCTTCGTGCTCTGGCGACATCTTTTCCGATCTGCCGCTTCAGATCCTCGACGCCGTCAAACTTCTTCTCGGCCCGCAGACGAAAACACAGATTCAGTTTCATCTGCTTACCGTAGATGTTCTCCTCGAAGTCCAGCAGATGGGGCTCGACCACCGGCTTATCGGTCGCCTGACCAGGAAGGGTGGGCCGAACTCCGATATTGGTCACCGCCGGGTAGGTCTTGCCGTTGAGATGGGCCCGGGTGACATAGACACCGCTGGCGGGAACCAGCTCGTTTTCCAGGTCCAGGTTGGCGGTGGGGAAACTCAGCTGAGCCCCTTTTCCCGACCCTCGCACCACCGTTCCCTCCACCTGGTAAGGGCGGCCCAGCAGATGCCGGGCCAAGGTCACCCGGCCGGCGGTCAGAAGGTTGCGGATATAGCTGCTGCTGATGCGAGTCTCGCGGTGGTACACGGGGTCGATCTCGTGAACCTTGAATCGATACTCTTCCCCCAGCGTACGGAGAGCTCCAATGTCACCGGAGCGCTGATGACCGAAGCGGAAATTGCTCCCCACATGAATTTCACGGATCCCATGATCGTGCAGGATCTCGCGTGCGAATTCCGGAGGACTGTACAGGGACAGCCGCCGAGTGAAGGGAAGGCGCAGCATGATGTCCACTCCCAGCCCTTCCAGGATTTTTTCTTTCTGTTGTCGGGTTTGCAGAAGGAGAGGCGCCCGGGCCGGGGAAATGATCTTCTGAGGGTGAGGCGTGAACGTCAGAATCACCGACGTCCCTTCTTTTTTTTTGGCCCGCTCCGTCAGTCGCTGCAAGATCAGCTGGTGGCCCAGATGAACCCCGTCAAAGACACCGATAGCCATGACCGGATAGCTCAAGGATTGGGGGAACTCGGCAAGATCCTCGATGATTTGCATGGGCTTAAGCAATCTCCAGGATCAGACCGTCGTAGGCCAGACTCACCGATTCGGGCATGGAGGTGTTTCCCTCCTCATGGTCCACGTCGTGGTTCATGTGAACCAGATAAGTTTCCCGGGCCTGGAGCTGCTGCGCCATCTCAGCGGCCTCGGAAAGGGTGAAGTGCTTGGGATGACTGAGGTATCTCAGGCCTCCCAGCGCCAGGTACTCGACTCCCTCCAGCTGCCGGAGGGCTTTCTCCGGAATATGGCTGACGTCGGTGATGTAGGCGAAGCGGCCCACCCGGAATCCCAGTATCGGCATCTTGCCGTGCAGAACCTCGAGGGGCTCGAATTCCAGGTCTCCAATTTGAAAATCGCCCTCGATGGGCTCGAATTCCAGCTCCGGGACACCGGGATAGAGCTCCCCTTGAAAGAGATGGCGAAAGGTGATCTGGATCTCTTTCAGGGTGGTGGGGCTGGCATAGGCCCGGGTGGTTTTCCCGGCCCACATGTTGAAAGGATAGACATCATCCAGACCCAGGATGTGATCCATGTGGCAGTGGGTATAAACCACGGCGTCCAGCTTGGTGACGTTGTGCTGCAACATCTGGGTTCGGAAATCCACGGAAGTATCGATGACGACATTGACGTCGCTTTCAATCAACAGGGAGGAACGCAGCCGCTTGTTCTTGGGGTTGGTCGAGGTACACACCTTGCACTGACAGCCGACGGTGGGGATCCCACGGGAGGTGCCGGTGCCAAGAAAGGTGACCTGCATTAGAGATTCACGACGTTGGATTTTGAGAGGAATTTCATCTGCAGCTCATACAGCAGATTCTCCATCAGCTGAGACTCTTCGGGGGACAGGTTGCCTTCCGTTTTCTCCTTGAGGATTCTGAGGATATCAATCATCTGGCGAGCCGCTTCCAGGTTTTCCATCTTCTGTCCGGTCGTGGGTTCGGGAATCTCTCCCAGATGGACCATTCCCGTGGTGGCCAGGGAAAGAAGAAAAGAGGCGAAGTTCATGCTCTCGGCGGCGTCCGGTTCGGCGGACTCCGGGGCCGTTTCCTCCCGGGCCTGTCGAGCGGGCGGTTCTGCCTGTGGAGGAGGCTCCTGGCTGGGCTGGGGCTCGGCCTCGGGTTCCTGGCGAACTTCTCCTTCGCTGGTGAACTGTCGTCGATCGGTTACCTTGAACTGGCTGCTTTCCTCTTCCGCTTCAGGATTTTTGGAATCACCCATGGCTTGTTCCCTTCCTTGTTTCAGCCCGTATTATGCATCATCCGGGCTGGCTTGGCCCATCGTGTTTGTGAGTTTGCCAAAAGGCCTCCATTTCATCAACCGGGACTTCCCGCAGGGCCCGTCCCTGGCCGGTAAAATGTTTCTCCATGGCTTTGAAACGCATCGTGAATTTGCGATTGGCGCGAGTCAGCGCGGTCTCCGGATCAATTTGAAGCTGCCGGGAAATATTGATAGCCGTCAGCAGGAGATCCCCGACCTCTTCCTTGATCCT
>JAPYTY010000299.1 GCA_029942065.1 Acidobacteriota bacterium
ATTCCGGAGAGCCGCCCATAGAGCGGCCGCTACAAGACCCTGCAAGATTGGGGAGTGCCCATTCTGTCTTCTCCCTTCTGTCTTCCTTCTTCCCCCTCTTAAACTTTTTTGGGTTGCCGGCATCCTAGTAAGGGATGCGCTTCGTGTGGTTGAGTCTCGTTTTGGTTCTGGCAGCCGGTTTGGTCTATTCCAACTCCTTTCCCGGGACTTTTCACTTCGATGATTATCCGCTGCTTCTGGAGAACCCGCGCATCATAGATCCCTCGTTTTCCTACAGTTCATTCCTGGATCAATACGCCGGTCGGCCGCTGACGATGTGGACCTTTCACTGGAACCATTATTTTTTTGGAGCCAATCCTGCCGGTTATCACTGGCTCAGTGTCGTGCTTCATATGCTGGTGGGTGTCGAGCTCTTTTTTTTGATCCATCAATTGTTCCGAGAAAAACTCCTGGCGTTTGGTTGTTCTCTCCTTTTTGTGGTCCATCCGTTGCAGTCCCAGGCGGTCAATTACATCTGGTCCCGCTCGGTCTTGCTGATGGCGGTCTTCGGTCTGGGAGCCTTGATACTGGCTCGAAAATTTCCCATGACAGCCTTGATCAGCTTTCAACTGGCGATCTGGTGCCGAACCGAGGCGGTCATACTTGTCCTACCCTTGATCTTGTTGAATCGGTCGTTTCAGGCGCCGGTGGCCCTGGCCGGAGTGAACGCGATGGCATTTGTTTATTCCCTTGTCAAGTACGCTCCCCGGGAGATGGTGTGGAATCACTCGGATCTACTGGGGTACTGGGTTGTGCAGCCCGTGGTCTTCCTCAAGTACCTTTCTTTGATGATCTGGCCGCTGGGCCTGAATGTGGACCATGATCTGGGACCGATGCCGTGGTGGGCGCTTATCGGAGCCGCTGTGGTGGTGTTGGCACTCCTTGTTCAGGCCATTCGTCTTCGTGAAAGGTACCCGGTTCCCTGCTGGGGATTCCTGTGGATGGTCGCTACCCTGGCCCCGTCTTTGCTGGTTCCAAACTCCGATCTTCTCAACGAGAGCCGAGTGTACCTGCCCCTGGCAGGGTTTACCTTAATGGCGAGTTGGTTCCTGGTTCGTGTGACGGCCCGAAGGGGTGCCTTCGGGCAGTGGGCGCTGGCGGTCCTACCCCTGCTGCTCCTGGTGCCCGTGACGATGGCACGCAACGAGGTGTGGAACGATGATCTTTTGTTGTGGCAGGACAGCGCCCGCAAGAGTCCGGACAAGGCCCGTCCTCACTACAACCTGGGGGTAGCCCTAGTGCGGCAGGGGCAATTCCCGGAATCGGAGATGGAGTTTCGTCGAGCCCGGGACATGGACCCGGAGGATGACTTCAGCTATGCTGCTCTGGCCTATTGCGCCGAGCGTCGAAACGAATTCGGGATTGCCTCGGATCTTTACCGGCAGGCCTTGCGACTCAATCCCCGAAACACCTATGCTCGAGAGGGCCTCCAACGCATCCAGGGGCAGGCAAAAGGATAAGCGATCGTGAAACACGTCAATCTGGCCTACGTTAATCTGGCATTCGTGGTGATGGGGATCCTCGTGATTGCCTATACCTTCAGCGTGACTTTTTTGAGCTCAGCGGGAAACCGGGATCAATCCATCGACATCCGGGAGCTGCCTTACTCTCAAGATCAGTTTCCAGAAAGTCCTGGAGGCATTTCCTCGGACAGTCCGGTTACCCGCCGGAGTCCCGGCGCGCAGTTCGGGCAGACACGAGCACCCGCTGAAGTTCGAAACTCATCGGGGCGAACTCCGGCCAGCCGAACTCCGGCCAGCCGAGCCACAGCCGGTCGAGCTCCATCCAGTCAAACCCCATCCAATGTCCAGCGGCCGGGAGGGACTTCACGCCGACCCAGCGTCACTGCCGGCCGGCCTTCATCCAGATCCTCTTCCGGACGTTCCTCTTCAGCAACCAGGGGGCAGCCGGCGCAGTCCGGTTCCGGTTTTGTGGTCACGCCCTCTGAAGGGGTGAATCGCGAGAAAAGAAGCGCACCGCAGAGCAATCCCAGCAGTCCTCCGGTTCGAGGTTCTCTGAACCGGTAGGCATACCTTCCTGATTCCTGAACCCTGTGGGGCACGTCATCCGGCGTGGTGTTCCTGTCGGTGGCGGAGGTGTAACTTCTTTCACGTGTGAAACAATTTTTCTCTTGATTCGTAACATTAGTTTGGAGTATGCATATTCTTGACCAGTCACACAGGAGCCAGGAATCTGGCAAATCAGTAGACTGAGTGCGCCATTTCATGAAGGACTGCATGACAAGGGCCGGAGAAGATTTATGAGAAGGGTCATCCTGGCAATGCTTTTGTCCGTCTGGATTCAGGGAGCCCTCTGGGGACAGAGTGTCAGGGTGGGAACCTCTGACCAGATTCCGGCTGAGAGTCCCGTGAATCTTTATCTGTGCCCGCCCTGTGTTTCCTGGGATTCGAGGACGGCGGCCCACCTGATTCGCCGAGCCGGCTTCAGTGCGCCACCTGAGGAACTGGATCGACTGGTCGAGATAGGATTCGAGGCCACGCTAAATGAACTCCTCAACTATGAAGGAGTCGATGATAGTGAGATGGAGAAGGGCCTAGCGGAGAAGAACTACCCATTAACCAAGGTGAACCAGAATAACGGAAAAATTCTTCCCAATACCGGTCAGATGCAGCGTTGGTGGCTTTTTCGAATGGTGAATTCCAAGAGGCAACTACTCGAGAAAATGACCTACTTCTGGCATGACCATTTTGCCACTTCTGTTAAGACGGTCAAGCAGGTGGCGCCCGATGGGCATTCCTACATGATGGCTCAAAACGATTTGTTGCGAAAATACGCCTTGGGGAACTTCAAGGAAATGGTGGAGGCTGTCACAGTGGATCCAGCAATGCTGGTCTGGCTGGACAATCGAAGCAACGTGAAAAAGCGTCCCAATGAGAACTGGGCCCGCGAACTTGTGGAACTCTTCACCATGGGGGTGGGAAACTATACGGACGAAGATGTTATGGAAGCCGCACGTGCCTTTTCGGGTTGGGGGCTGAACAACAAGACGGGGAAATCCACTTTCTATCGAAACAAGCATGACTTAGGAATGAAAATATTTCTGGATGTGACGGGTCCGTTGGACGGAGGTGATGTCATCGACATCATCTTTGAACAGGATGTCACTGCGGAATTCATTGCTCGTAAGCTCTTTAAATTCTTTGTTTACACCGAACCTTCCAGGGAGGTGATTGTTGAGTTAGCGGATGTCTTTCGGAAAAGTGGCTATGAGATGCGTCCTTTGATGAGGGCTATCTTCGAGCATCCTGAGTTTTATTCTGACAGGGCCTATCGTTCATTGATCAAGAGTCCCACGGAATTACTTGTAGGAATGTTACGGGAACTGGGGATGTCTGATCCTCAGTTTTTACCTCGCTATATGATAG
>JAPYTY010000300.1 GCA_029942065.1 Acidobacteriota bacterium
GGGAAGGAAAAAGTGCTCTGTGTCTCTGTGTCTCTGTGGTGAAAATTCTGTGCCTCACCCGTGGTTTTGTGGTTGCGAGCATCTTGACTCAGCATCCTTCCTTAAGTACCATGCTTTTTTTGCCCCTGGGGAGGCATCTCTCAAGGTAATTTTTGAATTATGAAAGTTGCATGGATCACGTGTCCGAAATGTCACAAACGATTTTACGTTGAGCTTCTGATGCTCAAGGAAACCCACCCGCAGACCGGGACAAAGCCCTTCTGCCGGTGTCCCTGGTGTCTGGCCGAATTCACGGCCAAGGAAGCGGAGAGCGTCGACGTCTAGGGTGCGCCGCTGCGGCGCGCGCTGAAGCTCATCAGTATTCATTAGGAGGAATCTATGGCGAAGGATTTGCGTCATTTTCTGGAACAATACGAACAGGACCATCCGGAAGACGTCGTAACGATTGAAAAGCCCGTCAGTCTGAAACACGAAATCGGAATTCTCATCGACCAGCTGGATCGGGAGCGCAAGTTTCCCCTGCTTCGAATCAAGAACCCGATTCTGTGCAATGGCAAGCCGTCCGAGTTCGAGGTCATCATGAATGAGATCGGCTCTCGGGGAAAGCTGGCCTATGCCATGGGGTCCAACTGGGAAAAGGTGTCCCAGGATTGGAGGCGTCTGGCACTGGAGAACAAGCAGAAGCCCGTTGTCATTTCGCGTGAAGATGCACCGGTTAAAGAGCAGATCCTGAAGGGCGACGATGTGGATATGCTCCGCTATCCTGCCTACCAGCCTTATTTGATGCTGGCTCATCCGTATATTTCGCTGGCTCCGATGATCACTTATCATCCCGAGGCCGGAATCGACAACATGGGAATTCATCGGGGTGAAATTCAAAGCAAGAATCGCATTGCCTTCCTGTTCTCTCCGGACAACCACAATTCCATGAACTTCCACAAATACGAGCAGGAACTCAACCAGAACATGAAGTGTGCCATTGTGGCCGGCCTGCATCCCAATGTTCTGATGGCCTCGCAGACCAAGATGGGATACCCGGAAAGCCATTTCGAGGCCTGCGGGGGGCTCTTGGGGGAACCCCTTCGGCTCGTTCCCTCCGAGACACTGGGAGATAACTTCATGGTGCCGGCCGATGCGGAAATTGTTTTTGAGGGCGAGATCAAGGCCATGAAACGCACGGCTGAAGGCCCCTACAGCGAATACACGCGCCACATCGGGGCCCAGCGCTGGTGTCCCTATATGGAGGTCAGCTGTATCACCCAGAGGAAGGATCCTCTCTGGTCCAACTATGCCATCGGACGCAACCATGCCTTTCAGGGGCTGGCCCGTGAGTTTCGCGTCTACGACATCGTCAAGCGGGTGGTCCCGCAGGTGACGAGGGTCTATTTGTTGCCCCATGCGGGAGGTGATGACGGCCTGGGTTTCTGTTTTATCCAGATCAAGAAAACCGCCGAGGGACAGGCAAGGACGGCCATACATTCGGCCCTGACCTCCAACTACTCGGTCAAACATGTGATCGTGGTTGATGAAGATGTCGATATCTATGATGAGCGCCAGGTTTTCTGGGCCGTCGCTACCCGGGCTCAGCCTGACAAGGACTGGATCATTCAGACCGATGTCATGAGCAGTATTGTGGATCCGTCCATTGAAAACCACTGGGGGTCCAAGGCGGGAATTGACGCAACCCGGCCCGCTCCGCCTGAGCCCTTTCTGATCCCGACCATGTTTCCCGAAGAGGACATGAAGCGCTTCAAGCTGAACGACTACGTGCCCAAGGACCTCCTCCAGAAGATTCCCGATGCGTTCCGGAAGGTGGAGACGGACGAATAACCCGAATCTGCTACTGCAGTGCCGTCCGCATTCATCTGAGCGGAGCGAAGCATCATTCGAGCACAGGGACAGTTTCTACTCTGAGGCGCCAAATCCGACTATCTGACTGAGGCCGGAAGGGCGCACCGCCCGGAGTGTCTCAAAACCCAGTGAATCAAGCAAGGATTGAGTCGGGGCGCCCGGCTGTGCGCCCCGACTCTGATGATCTCAGGCTGAAAAGAGCCTCAGAACAGGAATGATTTAGTTGCCGGCCATCTGATTTTCGTCGAAGACGATTTCGCCTCCCAGGCCCGTCATGATGACTTTCGTGTCAGGTATTTCTTCCACCGGAACGGTGAAATAGTCCTTTTCGAGAACCGTGAAATCAGCGTACTTTCCTGCCTCCAGAGTCCCCAGAGTATCCTCGGCCAGGATGTAATAGGAGGCCCAGGTGGTGGTCATTTTCAGAGCCGTGACGCGGTCGATGGCCTGATCGGGAAGAAGCGTTTCTTTCTGCTCGGTGCGGGCATTGGTGATTTCCCGGGTGACCAGCATGTAGATGGGTGTCCAGAAATCAGTTCCTCGCGCCTCAAAGGTGACCCTGAGCCCTTCCTCCAGCCAGGTCTTGACGGGCATGGCGAAAGGCCTCAACTGCTCCCCATAGATGTCAATCAGCATGGCTGCATCATTGAGATAGGGCATGTTGACGTTGATAAGGATGTCGTACTCCTTCAATTTGGCCATCACATCGGGAGGGGTTCCCAGAAGCTGGTTGTGCTCGACGGTGGTGCGCAGACTTCTGATGTGCTCAGCCGACAGGTTGGCCTCGGCCATGGCTTCCTCGAGCATCTGAATGTAAAGGCGCACTCCGTGACTGGAGGTGCCGTGGACGCCGGCCGGCCGCCAGCCCGTCATAACGGCCGCCTTGACCACTTCGTAGGGCCGGGTTCCGGGGGTGGGGCAACGCTGGCGGGCCTTGAGCTCGGGAGAGGCGTCGATATCATCGCCCAGGCAGACCTCCCATTGACTGGAGTCCCACACCTCGTTGCACATGCCCGACAGGTACAGCATCTCGCCGCCATTGGCATGGTTGGTCCAGGGTGCTCCCGCGCCCTTGTAAAATTGGCGCAGCGCCTTGAGATTGAAGAAGTTCCCCCTTTGGGGTTCCACGTAGTAGGAGAGTCGGTGGGGCATCTGGTCGTCCCGGTTCAGTTTGTTGTAGGCCTCGACCACCGTGGGAAACAAGATTCGGGTGGACACCGTGGTCATGCCCTCTTTCAGTAGGTCCAGTCCATGCAGGCGCAGCGCTTCGGCCAGCTTCTCGATCGGTTCATTCCTCCACCAGTAGGAAAAGGTCATCCCCTGAAGTTCGGGAACTGCAGCGTAGCCGTCCATGGCCGATCCGGGTCGATTCTCCAAGTCGGTACTTTCCTCCCAGTCGGGGAAAACCTCTTTGACCAGTCGGATCGCCGTCTCGTTGAAGATCCCGGACTGGCGGGCGTTGACCACCACTGGATGATCGGGTACTGCGGTATCCAGCTGAACGGTTCGGCGGTTGATCTCGCTCCCATAGAGCCAGATTCGGTTGGTTC
>JAPYTY010000301.1 GCA_029942065.1 Acidobacteriota bacterium
CAACAAGGCCGCCCACATCGGGCATTTAAGAAATGCAGTGCTTGGCGACACCTTTGTCAGAGTTCTACAGGCCGGCGGTATCCAGGTCGAAACACAAAATTACATCGACAACACGGGGGTTCAGGTGGCCGATGTGGTGGTGGGATTTCAGCATCTGCGGAAGATGTCGCTCGAGGAAATCCAGTCCGTCGAAGAACCGTTCGACTACTATTGCTGGGACCTCTATGCCGAGGTCACACAATGGTATCAGGAGGACCCCGCACGCACTCGATACCGGGAACAAACACTCAGGGAAATTGAAGAGGAGCGGAAACCGTCGGCACCAACGGCGGAACACATCTCCATGCGCATCGTCATGGCGCACCTGAAGACGATGGTGCGTATTGGCGTACGGTACCAGGTCCTGCCCCGGGAAAGCGAAATCCTGAGCCTCAAATTCTGGGAAGAGGCCTTCGAGCGCCTCAAAGAAACCCAGGCCATCATTTTTCGGGAAGAGGGTCCCTACAAAGGCTGCTGGACGATGCTTTTGCCCGGCGTCGACGACCAACCGGGAGAGGAAAAAATCATTGTCAGGAGCAATGGTATTGTCACTTATGTAGGGAAGGATATCGCCTACCAACTGTGGAAGTTCGGACTCCTGAAACAGTCTTTCCACTACCGTCCCCTGTGCCGATACCAGGATGGTCAGATTGCTCCTCACGAGGATGGGACCCTGGACATCAACACGGTCTGGGTGACCTCGATTGAACCGTCATCCCAGACTGAACCCGATTTCGGGCATGGGCATCGGGTCTTTAACGTGATCGACGTGCGTCAATCCTATCTTCAGCAGGTTGTCACTGAGGGCCTGCGTCGACTTGGTTATCCGGACCAGTCCGATCGATCGATACACTTTTCCTACGAAATGGTGGCGTTGTCTCCACGCTGCTGTGCCGAGTTGGGCCTTGAACTGTCCGAGGAGGAACGCAACAAGCCCCATGTGGAGGTGTCGGGCCGGAAGGGGTTGGGAGTCAAAGCCGACGATCTGATCGACATTTTACGGGACAAATCCCTTGAGGAGGTCAACCTGCGCCAGAAGGAACTTCCGCTGGAAAGACGCCAGGAGATTGCTCACCAGATCTCTATCGGGGCACTTCGCTACTTTCTGTTGAAGTACACCCGAAACACGGTCATTGCTTTTGACTTTGCCGAAGCCCTCAGCTTTGAAGGAGAGACCGGTCCTTACCTTCAATATTCGGTGGTGAGAGCCAGCAACATTTTCCGCAAACTGGATGCTGACGATTCCGATTGGAGTACTGCGCTGTGGCAAGAGAAGTCCCAGAAAATGTGGGAAGATACCGGGACCCTTGCCGATTTGCTCTGTGAAGAGGGGATCTGGAGTCTTTTGCTCCAGGCCGCTCGCCTGGAGGAAGCCATTCAACAAACCATTCGAACCCTGGAGGTTTCCTATATGGCAAAGCACACCTTTGCGCTGGCCCAACAGCTGAATCTTTTCTATCATACCTATCATATTCTTTCTGAAAGCGATCCGATCAAGAAGTGTTTTTACCTGACGGTTGCAGACACGGCACGCCGGGGATTGGTAAAGAGCCTGGATTTACTGGGAATACCGGTTCCCGAGAGAATGTAATATGAAGTTCCTAGTTAGCCTTTGGATTCTCACAGGTATCCTGCTAAGCCCGGTTCAAGAAAACCAGCAGGTCGATCTTCAACTGCAGGATCTTCTGACCGACAAGGAGTTCCGAGACTATCGAAGAAAACCCCGGTATCGGAATCGGATCGACCTGTTCAAAAAGGTCTTTGCCCGCCATTCCACTCTTCTGACCAGACACGTCAAGAGAAATGAGTTGAGAGAATCCGCCTATCTACTGCTTCAGATACAGGCTCTTTGTCGCTACGTCGAGCAGGAATCTAACCAGGTCGAAGAACCCAAGGACCTCCGCTCCAAGCAGGTAAAGCAGCTGGAAATCCGGCTGCGAAGGTTCATCACAACCATCAAGGACCTTCAGGCCGCTGCACCTTTTGAGTATCTCGATCAGTTTGAGGTCACCGTCCAGACCATGGCAAAACTGAGAAAACTCCTGCTGACCCTTCTATTAGGAGAAGGATTACCTGTGCGGCCTCCCCCCGGTCGATCGGAACCCGGCGGATCGATGGGAAATTTCGGTGCTCTGGGTTTCTCAACTGCATGGATGCCGCCTGAATCTCCTACGAGTCGGATGCAAACCAAGGATCGATTCACCGACAAAGAGTACACCTGGATCCAACTGGCGCAGGAACTGACCAAGAGGGTTGAGGTCTTCCTCAAAATCGCGGAGTCCCGTCTGGGAGAAATTCGCAGAAGGATAGATAAACTGGAATGGGTGGAGGAAGAGGAAAACCCGCTGGAATTTCACACCTACTGGGACATGGTCCACGCTTACCGGCAAGCCATCGACGGTATCATGATCAATATCGATGAAAAGGCCATATACAAGACGGCTTCGGAAAAGGACCTCGAAAAATCTCTCAAGGAGTTAAACAAAGGCATCGGCGAGTTCCTCCCCCAGCTGGAACCGCTCAAGGAGTTTGCCATCGAGATTCAAGATCAGGCCTTGTATGAAGAGCTGCTGGAAGCCGAAGAAACATCGATCACCGCACAGAAAGGATCTCTCTACGGCCTGGGGGCACCACCGGAATGACAAGCAGCGACCCCTGACCAAGGATTGTGATGCCTGCCGGCTGACAGAAAACCCGAAATTCGAAATCCCACGGAGCTTCAGCGAGGAGTTTCTCTACTCCGAGCTTCAGCGAGGAGTTTCTCTACTCCGAGCTTCAGCGAGGAGTTTCTCTACTCCGAGCTTCAGCGAGGAGTTTCTCCACCTCACGGTGGACCCAGGTGATGCCGGCCACACCACAGGCTCCCGTCTTGAAAATCTCCTCAAAATGGGATTCCTCGATACCGCCAATGGCGAAGACCGGGATCTTGACCGCATCGACCACTTTCCGAAGAGTCGAGATCCCCAAAGGAGTGGCGTGGGACACCTTGGAAAGAGGATCGAAGATGGGACCGACCAGGAGATAATCGACTCCCTCCCGTGCGGCCCTTCCCGCCTCCTCGAGAGTGTGAACGGATTTTCCGATCAGGGTGGTGACCTGAAGGCTCTCCCTCGAACCTCGCGCTTCTCCAACATCCTGGCCGGACGTCAGGTGGGCCCCATCTGCACCTTCTTCAAAGGCTACGTCAAAGAGGGTATTCACAAAGAACAGTTTGCTATGCTGCCGGGCCAAATCCACCCCGCGGCGAACCAGGATCCGGTTCTCCTGAAGAGGGAGATCCTTTTCACGCCACTGCACGATATGGGCTGATGTCTGGAACAGCAGTGGTAGATAGTCGAGGGGGTCAAGATCGGAG
>JAPYTY010000302.1 GCA_029942065.1 Acidobacteriota bacterium
GCCTGGACCCGGCCGACCTATCGCCTTCTGGAGGAGTTGAAGTGGCCGCTGGTCAATTCCTGGTTGCTGCCGGATCAAAGCCGGGCCCAGCTGTGGAGAAATCCTCTCACCACGGAGACACCAGGAAGATAATTTCACCACAAAGGCACAAAGGCACAAAGGCACAATTAAGACAAGTCCAGCCGAAATGGCCACAAAGGAACTTTGTGGCCATTTCGGCTGGAGAGCTTAGTGTCTTGGTGTCTTTGTGGTTCATTTCTTCTCTGTAACTTTGTGGTGAGTTCTTGACATCTCAGCCCTCATTTTTCACACTAGCGCCTTATGCCAGAAATACTTGTGGGAAACGAGATCGATTTCGAGAAGGAAGATCGCAAGATCATTATCCAGGGGGAACTGGAAATTGGTGTTTTTCGAGTCGATGGAGACTTTCATGCCTATCAGAACCAATGTGCTCATCGGGGTGGTCCGGTTTGCCAGGGGAAGATCCTTGGGAAGGTTGAGGAGGTACTGGCTAACGATCAAACCAGTCAGGGCCTGAAGTTCTCCGAAGAGTCGATTCACATCATCTGTCCCTGGCATGGATTTGAGTACGATCTAAGGAATGGAAGGAACGCCGGGGATGAGCGTCTGCGCCTTAAAAAATACGAGGTGAGGGTTCAGGATGGGAGTGTCTATGTCATTGTCTGAAGCTAGCCCGGATTTTTCACACCTTCTCGTCACGAAGCGGTGGAAGGGCTGGTGGCCTGACAAGGCGCGCGACCGAGGCCCCCGGAAACGTACTGTAGGGTACGTTGAGGAGGTCGACGGAGCGAAACACAGTCAGGACGGATCATTCTTCGGTTCCTCAGATGAAGGCGAGCGCCGATGCAGTAGAGGGGGTGTTAGAAATGCGGGCTAAATCCAAACCACTGGACCCGGCCGAAGCTGCGGATGCCATCTGGGTACGTGCCCAGCAAGCTCTGGCAGATAACGAGCTGGATCAGTTCTCCGAGGAAAGTGTGCAGCAACTGATGACTTCGGCGGTCAAATTGTTTGCTGCCAAGGTGGAAGCGGAGGATCGGTTTTTCTTGCCGGTTCTGGATCGAGAGGGAGCCCTCACAGCGACAGAAGCGGTGGTCGCTGTTTCGGAAATCCTGAGGGCTGTCGACCTCAATCCTTTTGATCTGGCCATGTGGTTCAACCGGAAACGTCCCGGCACCTAGATATCGTTAGCCTGAGGGAGCAGGTTAGAAACTTGAAGTCAAAAGACCATGGCTAGAAATTCTGAGGGAGTCCGAGAGGACCCCATCAAGCAAATCGACGTTCATACCGATACAAGAGATATCCTGGCCCATGCCCGGCGAGATGCGGACGCACGAAAATTTGAAGACTACCTGATCGTAGACGTCGATTCCCACCATACCGAGACGGCATCCTGGCACGAGATCATCGAATACATCGAAGATCCGGTGGTCCGAGCCAATGCCATCGAGTATCAGAGCATCAGGACGGGTTCGCCCCCCTATGGGTTGAGTGGAGATCTGGGCTTGAAGTATCAGGGCGTTGGTGGACGCATTCCCCACAATGACAACCGGCTTGAAAAGGTGGATGAGACCGACGTTCATCGGGATGTGGTGCTGACTCGTCGAGCCATCGAAAGCTTTGGCTTCGATTACATGGTGGTGTTTCCCACGCCGATGCTCTTTCTCGGAACTCATCCGCAGCCTGAGATGGAAGTACTGTTGGGTACGGCTTACAATCGCTGGCTGGCGGAGAGGCTATTGCCGGGCGATGACCGCATCAAGAGCTTCTGGTATTTGCCCTTCAACAATCCGGAAGCCTGTCTGCGTACCATCGAGGAGTTCTCCGATGTGAAGGGCGGTGTTGGATTTACCATTACCAGTGCCCGCTACAAGCCCGTCCATCACAACTATTACATGAAGGTATACAGAGCCCTCGAGGAACGAGGTATGCCCGTGTGCTTCCATGCCGGGTATTACTGGCAGGATTCGTCGATGGCGCAGATTAACCGTTTCATCGGAATGCATGCACTTGGCTTTGTGTTGTGCAATCTGGTGCACATGACGAACTGGGTGTTGAATGGTCTACCTGAGCGCTTTCCGAAGCTCCAGACTATATGGATCGAAAGTGGTCTTGCCTGGATACCCTTTTTGATGCAGAGGCTTGATCACGAATATTTGATGCGGACCTCCGAGGCCCCGCTGCTCAAGCGATTGCCCAGTGAATATATGCGTGAGATGTACTACACCTCCCAGCCTCTTGAAGACAATCATCGCAAGGCTCTGGAACTGACCTTTGAAATGATCAATGCCGAAACCCAGTTGCTGTATTCGTCAGATTGGCCCCACTGGGATTTTGACCCTCCGAGTGCAATCTTTGACCTGCCTTTTCTCAGCGAGCAGGCCAAAAAAAACATCCTTGGTGAGAATGCCCGGCGCCTCCTCAGGCTTGATGAGGGGTAGTCCAGGGCCGTTCAATGAGAAAATAAACCAGAAAACATGAAAAAGTGGAGAGTCGTGGGCCTCTACTGGGGTGTGCAGGTGATCACCGACGTGATCCGTGTCTCGCTGGCGGTTGTGGCGCCGACCTTGATGACGCTGTACGGCATCTCCCCCGGGACGATGGGGATCGTCTTGTCCGGGTGGCAGTGGACCTATGTCGGGTTTTGCCGTTGGCTGGGCCGATTGTCGACCGCTTTGGAGCCTGGATGGTTCTGGGTGTTGGATCCGGGATCTGGGGGGTGGCCACTCTCGCCCTTCCCCTGGCCGGGGGTTCCGCGGTGGCGCTGTTTCTGGTGCGGGCCCTATACGGATTCGGTCACTGCGTTCGGTTTCCCGCTCAGGCCTGGTCCCTCGTCCGGTGGTTCAAGCCGAATGAACGTGCCATGGCTGTAGGTGTTTGTTTTTCCGGCGGACAGGAGTCGATGACCGAGGTCCTGTCCGAACCGGCGGAGGCTCGTATCTCCTGGTCATCGCTGTGGCGCTATCGTTCGGTCTGGGGCATTATCTTTGGTCAACTGGGGTATCTTTATACCTATTTTTTCTTCATGACCTGGTGGCCCAGCTACCTGATCATGGAGCGCGGTCTGACCATTCCAGAAACCGGAATTTTTTCCAGTCTTCCCTTTCTGATGGGAATGTTTGGGACTATCGGGGGAGGATGGATGGGGGATTTCCTCATCCGGCGAGGTTTCAGTCGGACGGCTTCTCGCAAAACAATGATCGGGACCGGTCTGACCTTGGCGACCCTTACCATGGTGGCGACGGCCTTTGCTCCCGAGACCTGGATGTCGGTGACTCTTCTAACCCTTTGCATGGGATGCATGAGGTTGATCACGGCTTCGGCCAACTCAGCTCCTATGGATCTGGCACCTCCCACTGTTGTAGGTTCCT
>JAPYTY010000303.1 GCA_029942065.1 Acidobacteriota bacterium
CGGAATCGGCGCACTGAGGCGCCTCCCACACTCCGGAAACCTGAAACCTGAAACGTGAAACGCGCGGGTCGAAGACCAGCGGCCGGTCAGGGGTCAGGGGTCAGGGGCATAACATCATCCACGCTTGTCTCCAATGCATAGATGTCGCTGCGCTCCGCCCTGGCTCGCTGGTCGTTCACGTAGATCACGCCGCTGTCATGATCCACCATCAAGTCGTGAAATTTAACGGGTCCGTCCGCCATGTTGTCCGGCGCGATGAAATAGCCCACCTCGCGGGGAGCAAAGGGGTTGCTGATATCGAATATGCGCAGCCCTGCCACGAAATAAGTCAGGTAGATGATGTCCGAGCGCATCCTTCCCCATCGGGGAACGTGTTGGATGTTGTGGGGTCCAAAGCGCCAGTCACTGGGTCGGGCGGGTGCGATCGCATCTGCGATTCTGGAACCCACCGACTCGGGAAGCAATTTGGCGCAGAAGTCCCGGAAAGGATACTCAGGGGGAGGAACGGGAATGGGAAAGGTTGAGATGGGAAGGGGATTCTCCTCATCCCGAAGATCCACCATCCAGGCCATGGGCATTTCTCCCTGGCATTCCGCACCCGTGGCTTCGCCCGCAACGAAAGCCAGTTGGCGGTCCAGCATGGGGAACACCGTGTGGACGGGAATGCCCACGTTGAAAGGGGGCGAGAAAATCAGTTTGCTGATCTGGCGCGGCCGGCTCAGGTCAGAGATATCCAGGATCACCATGGCGTTGTAATAGGACAGATAGGCTCGGTCTCCGACCGGATAGGCGGGGCCGTGGAGGCGGCCGGCCACTCCGCGTGGATTCCAGGAAGGCGTTTCTCCAGGCGCCTGACCCTCCATCCACCAGCGGCCGATCTCATTGGGCCTGGTGGGATCCTGGATGTCGATGATCACATAGATATTGCCCTGGAATCCCTCCGGCTGGGCCGTTCCATGGATGTACCTTCCGCCGGGGTAGTAGCCGCGGTGAACGTTCTCGTAGTAGATGTTGGACAGGTATCGGGGCGCGAGAGGGTCGCTGACGTCGTAAAGGGTGATGCCGAGGCGCTCAGCTGCGGGACCGTTGCGGTTCAAATTATTTTCACTGCGAACCAGGAGATTGTCGGCAATCTGGATCTGGCCGCCCGTGCCGTTGGCAGGCATGGCAATGGTATTGACGACCTTCATATGAGCAGGGTCGGTGACATCGATGATGACATCCGGGCCTCCCTTGATTCCCGCACCATATAGATAGGTCTTGTCCCCGACCTTCTGCAGGTCGAGTTTCAGGACTTCGCTCTCTAGAGAAAGCTTCCCGACCAGAGTGACGTTCTTGGCTGCGTACTGCTCGGTAAATACCAGTTCCGGGCCGCGACCCGTTCCGCTTAAACCCTGGGCAAACAATCCCCCCGCCGCACCCAGGGCACAGCAGAGACTGCCGACGATCCAGGTGAACATTCCAGCTTTCATGGCTCCTCCACTCCTTCTGTACAAATGGGAAAAATTTGCCCAAGTGTACCACCTATACACCCATCTTTGGCTATGCTAACTTCGTGCTGCCGTGAACCCTACAATCCGCATTGTGTGTTCCTTTTTTCTCCTGGTTTTTCTGGTTCCCTGGACCGCCTTCGCCTCACAGAATGATTCCGCTGTCGGGCATGTGGTTCTCATCTCCATCGACGGCTTCAGGCCGGATTTCTATCTGGACACCGCCTGGCCGGCTCCGATCCTGCAGCGAATGGCCCGGGAGGGCCCCATGTCAAGATGGTGAGGGGAGTGTTTCCTTCCGAGACTTATCCCGGCCATACCACCCTGGTGACCGGTGCTATGCCCGGATCCCACGGCTTTTATTACAACGTTCCCTTTGAAAAGGATGGGCCGACGGGACGCTATTACTGGTATGCCTCCGCGATTCGTGTGCCCACCTTGTGGGATGCCGTCAGGGAGAGCGGCCTCAAGAGCGCCAATGTTCTGTGGCCGGTCACGGTGGGCGCGCCCATTGATTGGAACATTCCCGAGATCTGGTCTCCGGATGAGAAGGTCGATCCTCTGACCGTACTTCGAACGGCAGCGGAGCCGGCCCAGCTCTGGATGACCCTGGAGCAGCAGGTCAGGGAGAAGCTCACCACGCCAGGCTTCATGGATCGTCAGGCTCGAGATGTCTGGTCCGGGACAGGCAACAAACGTGGCTGGAGGAGGCCCGCGGCAGGGGAGTGAAGGTCATCTCGGACCTGCTGAAGGAACTATCCTCTGATTATTTCTTCAAGCTGATCTTCATGAACCGGAATCTGGAGGAAGTGGTTGCCTCCCAGAACAAGATGCTGATTCGCAGGGGCGAGCCGCCCCAGCCGGGTGATGACGAGAAGATGTTAGCTCTGTTTGAAAAACATCTGGTCCGGGTCAGGCGCTGGATTGATCAGCAGCCCAACTTTGAAGCCCTCTTTGTCGATTACAGGGAGATCCTGAAAGATCCTGTTCGCCAGGTAGAGCGCATCCAGGCGCTGCTTGAAAAAGAGCTGGACCTGGAGAAAATGGCCGCTGTGGTGGACCCGCAACTCCACCGCAACCGGAAGGTTTAGTAGACGACAACCCTGTTTTCTCCCTCTTGACTCTTCAGTAGACCCAAGGTTAAGGTGAGCCTGAACGAGTAACCCAACTACGGAGTAAAAAAATGTCGAAACCAGCCCCGAAACTTCAAAAGGAAGAAGAACCCTTTATCCCTTATGTCGATCCGGAAGATTTTGATCCCATCCTGAAGGAGCGCTCTGAGAAGTACGCCCGGCGCATGGGATTTCTGCCCAACTGCAACAAGCTTTATGCCCATCGACCCGCCATCGCGGCACCGCTCTGGGATCTCAACAGCGCCATCATGCGGGACGAATCTTCCTCCCTGCCGCAGGGTCTCAAGCGCCGCATTGCCACCCGGCTGGCCAAACTCAACAATTCCACCTACTGTGTCAGCCACCATTGCGGCATCCTGCAGCGTAGCGACGACAAGGACCGGCTGAAGGATGAAGGGTGGGGTGTGGAAGATGAAGACGTCCATGCTTTGCTGGTGGAGTCGGGCAATGGACGGGACGAATTCGAGAAAGCCTGCTTTGATTTTGCCGATGCCATGACCCTGGATCCGACCACCATTGCAGATGAGATTTACCAGCGGATCGAACGTCTGCTGTCCCCTCCTCAGGTGGTGGAGCTTGCAGCCGTGGTGGGTTTCTGGAAGTTGTACAACACGATCCACAGCGGCCTGAAGGTGCCGCTGGAAGAACACCTGCTGGAGTTCTCAGGCTGGATCAATGCGGAGTAAAATGCGGCCTCGCTCCACTCGGCCGCGTTCCACGGTCCAGGTTTCACGTTTCACGTTCCAATTCGGCACGATCTTGCAG
>JAPYTY010000304.1 GCA_029942065.1 Acidobacteriota bacterium
CATAGGTTGTCTTCGCTTCGCTCAGATAAAGGCGGCGTGACGAAGGGCCGCAGGCACCGCGATGACAAGGCGGGCGGCACTGCAGTAGACAACTTATGCATAAGACGGGCTAGAACGTATCAATTACTCCAGAAAGGTCGCGACATGTTTGGGAAAGATCCTGCAACCATTTCAGTCCGGGTCTGTATCGCTCTGGTTTTCACCTTCTCCCTGGGAGTTTCCGCCCAGAGCCAGGGACAGGAAGACGTGTTCGTCATCGAGGGGGGAACCGTTATTGACGGCACCGGCAGCGGGCCTCAGGAGGGTTGGAGCATTGTAATTGGCGATGGGCGAATTGTGGAACTGGGACCATCCCAGCAGATTCGCCGTCCCGATAACGCCACAGTCGTCGACGCCACCGGCAAGTTCATCATCCCGGGTCTGACCGATTCTCATGTCCACTACTATGGCTATGAAGCAGAGCTGTTCCTGGCCCATGGCGTCACCTCGGTTCTTCTTCTGGGCGGAGTCTACGAGTGGGAAATAGCTCAACGGGATGCCATTGCCCGGGGAGAAATGATCGGCCCCAGGATCTTTACCGCCGGCAATCCATTGGGGGGACCCATTTCAACGCCGCCCCAAGGGACGCCGTCCACCGGTCCATCCACAGGTCTGGCCAGCCTGCCTCACTCCGTCTCTGTTCACAACAGCAGGGAGGAGGCGATTTCCGCCACCCGACGCCTGGTCGAGCAGGAGGTCGATTTCATCAAGTTTCAAGCCGAGATCACTCCCCAGCTGGCCAAGGTCATCAGTGATGAAGCCCACCGGGCTGGAAAGCTTGTCTTCGCACACCTGGGGTCCTATTTTGATGCCGGCGAGGCGGCCGAAGCCGGAGTCGATGTGCTGGCTCACGGCACCGGCATCCCCCGTGCCACGACGCCACCGGCACTCAGAGCGCAGGCCCGCCGGCTTTCCAACCTGCAGATGATGGGCCTAGCATCGCTGATGCAGCCCGCATTGTATGCCGATCTGATCACACTCCTGATCGAAGAAGAGGTTTACATTGAGCCCGATCTGCACTTCAGGAGCAAGGGAGTACATCCGTTGTCGGCCAAGTTCGCCCTCCAGATCCAGAAGCTCTTCAGCAATGTCGAGCTGAGCTATATCGCCGACAATGCACTTCGGAGATGGTTTCGATTTCCACTTTATGCCTCCGGGGGCAGCGATCAGGAGACGCAGGAACTTCTTCAGAAAGGATATGAAAATCTCGCCCTTTTTTATCGGCAGTTCGTTGCGGCGGGTGGCAAGCTGCTGGCGGGAACCGACACCGAGAGTGCCGTCCCCCCGGGCATCAGCCTGCATCACGAACTGGAACTGCTGGTACACGAACGGATCCTGTCACCCGAGCAGGCCATCATCTCCGCCACCCGACTTCCGGCTGAATTCCTGGATCGAAGCGAGGATCTGGGGACTCTTGAAAGGGGCAAGATTGCCGATCTGGTGATCTTGAGACGGGATCCACTGCAGGATATCAGCAGCACCCAGGATATCGAGGCGGTTTTCAAGGATGGCAAACCGGTCGATCTGACCTACCACCGCTATTTCAGCAATCCCTTTCCGAGACCCACCTGGACGGCTGTCGGCACGCCTACACCCCAGATCGAAACCTTCCCTCTGTCGGTATCCTGTTCCGAGGAAACGGTCGAGGTCACCATAAGGGGAAGAAATTTCAGATCCCAGAGCTGGGTCCGGATCAATGGCGTGGGTCAGGACATCCGCTATGCCGATCCAACCGAGATCACCACCACCCTGGACTGCCGGAAACTGAATACTCCTGGTGCTTACCAACTGGTGGTGGTCAACCCGAAACCGATCCAGTTTGATGAGAGTGACGTCTCCAACCCGGTCAATTTCGTCTTGACGGAATAAGCCCGCTCGACCGCCCCTTCTTTCAGAGGAGTTGAGTAGGGGTCAGTCGATCCGAAAAAACAGGATTTGAGAGGCCTCCTTCGGGGTCAGGATCGTTCCCCCTCGGTCACGAATCTGGTTGTCATAGATTTCTCTCACCAGCTTCGAATCCTCTACCTGGGTGGCTTGGACGTTGTAGATCTTCTCCCCCACCTTTAACCTCATTGTCGGATCCAGGAGCAGGAACTGGGCCCAGCGGCTTTCGCCGGAACCCCAGATCAGTTGGCGGACCTGTTTGAGGGGAAAACGAGGCGAGGAACGCACATAGAGGACCCCCTCGTGGTAAAAGCACGAGGTGTTGACCGAGTAGGGGTCCGAGGGACGCACCTCGAGGGTGACCAGGCGGTGCTGCTGCATGAAACTCCAGTCGGTCACCCGGCCCGGCACCTCTTCCCCACTGAGGCGTCCACCCGGGATGACATCCAGACCCGGTTGACGCGACAGAAGGACCACCAGGATAACGACCACCAGCGTCACGACTGTGGCCGCCAGCACTCCCACCACCCACTTGAACACCTTCAGCATAGTAAAACTCCGATCAATGCAAATAAAAAAAACAGGCAAAAAACGCATTGGCTATGACGCTGACCAGTCCGTCGGAACCTTCCGCCTGTAGGCCCTCGTCTTTTAAAATCTGGATGCTCCGGGAGACACTCTCGACGATGATTTCGTCATTGAGTTCGGCGTTCTCCGAGATTTGAAAAGAGATGCGCGCCAGTTCCCCCTCAGGAAGACCCTGAGTCGAAGAGATCTCAACCCGCAGCCCTGTGTTGCCTTCCTGATCTGGAAGATCCATGACAGCGGCTTCAATTTCAACCCCCGTGGACTCTGCCGCGACCCCGGGGAGGGTCTCCTCATAAAGCAGCTGGTCCTGTGAAAAGGTCGCTTTCAGCACCACTCGGCTCACCGTCGCACCGGCAGGGGCGGAAAGAGTCACCGGGAGAGACACGTGCTGACCGGGACCGGCAACATCCATTCCCAGATCCAGCTGGACCGGGGAGGCGTTCTGGGCTTGAACCGATGCCGGGAGCAGCCAGAGAAGTGCGACTGCACACCTCAGACCACCCATTCCCTGGCCTCTCGTCGAACAGAGTAGGGCGTTTCGGACCGGCAACTTCACTGTCCCGCGGCCAGAGAGCCATACTCCAGTTCCCCACCCACGACGGCGGCCAGCACTTGAATCTGTGCCAGAGCATCATCAGGGACTGCGGGATCCAGAGGATTTTTGTCCAGAATCACCAGATCGGCCAGTTTTCCCGGTTCCAGGCTTCCCAGCTCATCCTCACGCAGGACGTATTCGGCAGCCCAGCGGGTCATCATCAACAGGGCGGTGGCGCGATCCAGTCGCTCCCGGGGACCGAAGATCCGACCGTCCTTGGCCTGTCGTGTCACCAGGACCTGCAAGCCGAAAAGCGGGTGTCTTTCCGGATCACTGTGGG
>JAPYTY010000305.1 GCA_029942065.1 Acidobacteriota bacterium
CATTGGAACATCTCCCGAGTCCATTGATCTGGCAGAGGATCGCAAGAGATTCGGTGGTCTGCTGCGGAGTCTGGACATTCCCCAGCCTGAAAATGGGACTGCGATGTCTGTCAAGGAGGCGAGAGTGGTCGCCCAGGAAACCGGGTATCCGGTTCTGGTAAGGCCATCCTACGTTCTGGGTGGCCGGTCCATGGTCATTATTTTTGACGAAGCGTCTCTGGACAAGTATGTGGCAGCGGCTGTGGATGTTTCTCCGGAGCATCCGGTTCTCATCGACAAATTTCTCGAGGATGCGCGCGAATATGATGTCGATGCTCTGGCCGACGGCAGTCGAGTCGTGATCGGAGGCATCATGGAGCATATTGAAGAGGCCGGCATTCATTCGGGTGATAGTACTTCAGTGCTTCCTCCCATCGTGATTGAGGATGATCACCTGGAAATCATGCGCCAGTACACCCGAAAGCTTGGAGAAGCCCTTCAGGTGGTGGGCCTCATGAACATTCAATTCGCAGTCGTGGAGCAGCAGGTGTACGTGTTAGAGGTTAACCCTCGAGCCAGTCGAACCGTACCCTTTGTGAGCAAGGCCACGGGTGTGGCTTTGGCGAAGGTGGCTGCCCAGGTGATGGTCGGCAAGACACTCGAGGAACTCGGGTTTACCGACGACCTGAAGGTACATCACTGTTTCATCAAGACTCCTGTCTTTCCCTTTGACAAGTTTCCCGGCGTGGACACGATTCTGGGGCCGGAAATGAAGTCGACGGGAGAGGTCATGGGGATCGCCGACAACTTTGGTCATGCTTATGCCAAAGCCCAACTCAGCGCTGGTGTGCATCTTCCCAAGAGTGGAGTGGTCTTTATCAGTGTAAATGAGCGAGACAAACGCTTCATCGCCAACATCGCCCGAGATTTCCAGGAACTTGGGTTTCACATTGTGGCAACCCGCGGAACTGCCAAGGTGTTACGGGACTCAGGTCTTGAAGTCGAAATGGTCTACAAAGTCAATGAAGGCCGTCCCAACGTTGTTGATCTGGTCAAGAGTCAAAAAATTCACCTGGTGGTCAACAGCCCTTTGGGTCGGGAATCGTTTTTTGACGAAAAGGCGATTCGCAGGGCCTGTACCCAATACCGGACACCAGCCATCACAACCCTTTCAGCAGCAGCAGCAGCTGTTAGTGCGATCCGGGCTCTACAGCGGGAAGAAATCCGAGTCAAGAGCCTGCAGGAGTATCATTCTTTGGACCGGGAAGGAAAGGTGACTGGATGACCTAGCGCTGGTCTTCGACCAGCGCGTTCCACGTTTCACGTTTCCGGAGTGTGGGAGGCGCCTCAGTGCGCCAATTCCGGCATCACGGCATCACAGCACGAGTCCGCTTCTTACTTCTTGCTCCTGCCTTCTGTCTTCTGTCTTCTTCCTTCATCTTCTCTTCCGCCTGCGCTAGCTCCTCGAGGCTATTGATTCCCAGGGTTTCATCCGGGTGGGTACACTGGAGTGTCCTGACGGTGTGTCCCAGTCTGCAAAAAATGCGGACCAGGTCGGTCAGGTAATACTCTCCGGCGGCGTTGTCCCGTGACAAATGGGAGAGCCCTTCCAGAAGGGTGCCGATTTTGAAGCAGGCGATTCCAGTATTGACCTCACGGATTTCCTTCTGGTCGGCAGTGGCGTCCTTGTCTTCGATGATATCCACTGCCTCACCCTTGTGATTCCGAATGATCCGCCCATACCCCTGTGGATCCTCATGAGCAGCCGTCAACACGATCTCATCAGCGTTATGCTTTTCCTGGGCTTCGAAGAGCTGTGTGAGAGTCTGAATGCGAATCAGCGGGATGTCTCCCGAGGTGACCAGGAGGGTTCCCGAGAGTGGTTTCAACAAGGGGCTCGCCGACATCACGGCATGGCCGGTACCCAGTGGTTCCTTCTGAACCACAAAGTCCACTCCGTAATCAGCCACGGCATCCTTCACCTGGGTGTCCCCGTGGCCCACTACTACCAGGGTCTTCTCAAGGGCCAAGCTCCGAAGTTTCTCGAGGATGTGAACCAGCAGTGGTTTACCGCAAAAGGGATGAACGACTTTTGGGACCGGGGATTTGAATCGGGTACTCCTGCCAGCCGCCAGAACAAGAGCGTATCTCTTGTCTCCTATTGCCGGAGCAGACATTCGATCAGCCTCAGTCCGGCTGGACCAGTTCCTGGAATTTCGTGTCCGTGGCCAGGAGCTGGAAGTCGGGATCGTTGTGAGCGAAAAACCGGTTCTCCTGATTCAATTGAATGGCCTGTTCCAGGTGCTTCAAGGCAGTATCGGTGCTGCCCATGGAGAGCTCAGTGGCAGCCATAGCGTAGTAAATATGATCCTGGTCCTTTTTGGACAGCTTCAAGGCCCGGGCGTAATTCTCCAAGGCACGTTCGTACTGGCCCGCATTGTGATAAAAGACTGCTTGATTAAAAAACTCCTCGGGGGCATTGGCAGTTTCCTTGTGACTTTTGAGCTGTCTTTCACAGACTTTCAAGAAACTTTGAACACGCGCAAGAACTTCGGTTTCTTCAGGGAATTTTGCGATGACCTGGGTCAGTCGATCTTTGGCCTTGGCATATTGTTTCTTATGACAAAGCTTCAGCGCTTCTTCATAGGCCTTATAAACGGGCAACGCTTCTCGTTTCGGTTTCTCGATGAATTGGGGGGTGATGACGGGTTTTTGGGCTCGTCTCTTCTTGGCTGGGGTTTTCTTGGCGGACTTCTTGGCGACCTTTTTCTTGGTCGCCGTCTTTTTGGTTGCTTTGGTTGCTGATTTTTTCTTGGCCGGCATCATGCCCTCCAGTTCTCAAGAGTGGAATTTCCGAAACCCGAAGTATTATAGGCCGATCCTGTGTGGAGTCAAGTCGCATCGGATAATCGATCATCTACCCCTTGGGACTCTTTTTCGGCTAAAATGCCCCTGATGGCGAAGCGAATGGAATTAATAGATAGCCTGGTGGATCGGTATCCGGACCTGCCGCCGGAGGCGATCTTCAAGGAAGATCTGCTTCGCACCGGAATCTCCTTTTCGGAAGACGGTCTGAGGGTATCGTCCGGGTTCAAACCTAAGGCGTATTTTATCTTCTCCTTTGACATGGTTCCCATTTCCGACATGCAGAAGAACGAAAATCTGCGGGCACCAGAGGAGATCTGTCTGATCGGTGGGAAGCGAAATTTTCGTCGAACCATCGTTTCCGTACGATTGAATCCGAACTCCCCCTATCAGGTGGGTATTTCAGATCAGGGAGAAACCGTTCTCACGCTGGAGAACAGCGAGGTGTCCGGAGTCCAATTTGAAACAATGCCGGAATACTATCGGAAGAATCTCGGTAGCGGGAAACCCATTACCGATATCGCACCCACTATCG
>JAPYTY010000306.1 GCA_029942065.1 Acidobacteriota bacterium
CGGGAAAAGAGCTATCAGGGAGCGCTTCGGTCAGAGCGCCGGAGGGGATTGCAAAGCCTGACGATTGTCGGGATCGTCATGGTGATCGACATTCTCGTTTTCGGCGTCCATTGGATTCCGGCCAAAAGGACCCGGGCGGCTATCTGACGGCTGCCGACATAGAAATCCCACCTTCAAGCCAAGCCTGGCAATCGACGGGGTTGTATTCGGAAACGGCGGGCCAGCGTCCGGATTTCAAGTTTTTATTCCCTGAGCTATTGCATTGAAAGGTAGCGACTCTTAGAATGCCTCCGTCGTACCCGGTATGGGTTGAGGAGGAAGGGAATTGAGCGGTAGAGAACTTTTTTTACAGTATTGCCAGCAGGCCAGAGACGAAAACAGAACCTTTCTTCTGGAAAATGAAGCCGCTCAGGTCTGTGAGAGCTACGGATTGCCGCTGCCGCCGAGCGGCTATGCCGAGGATAAGGACCAGGCCGTCTCCATCGCGGAGGAACTGGGTTATCCGGTGGTTCTCAAGGTGGTCTCCCCTCAGGTGATCCATAAGTCGGACGTCGAAGGGGTCCGGGTGGGCCTCTCGACGCGGGAGGAAATCCTGGAGGCCTGGGATTCCATCTCCGACAGCGTGACCCGTCATGAACCCACCGCCGAGATCCGGGGCCAGTTCATCGCCGGAATGGCCGGGGAGGGTGTGGAGACGATCGTGGGACTCAAACGCGATGACACCTTTGGGCCGGTTGTGATGTTCGGCATCGGTGGAATCTTTGTTGAGCTTTACAAGGATGTGAGTTTTCGATTATGTCCGCTCGCAGATGAGGATGTCGAAGAGATGGTGAACGAGGTCAAGGGACACAAACTGCTCAAGGGATTTCGAGGAACGACCGAGGCCGACATGGATGCGCTCAAGAAGGTGATCCTAGCGGTCTGCTCGATGGGAACGGACAACCCCGAAATCGGTTCCATCGATCTCAATCCGGTGCGAGTCAATCCGGATGGGGCACTCGCCCTGGATACCCGCATTATTCTGGGGTAGGGGGAGCGCTGGTCTTCGCCCGGCGCGTTCCACGTTCCAGGTTTCACGTTTCACGAAAAGAAGAACGGAGTCCCGCGCCGATTCCGGAAATTTTTTCACCTCCAGGAAACGGGAATTTTCACCACCAAGACACAAAGACACCAAGAAAACTGAGCCAGGGCGGGACGCGCTGGCTCAGACGCTGTCGCTCCTTCGGAGGGAGGCCGGAGGGGTAGAGTGTAGGGGCGTACTGAGTACGCCCACAGCAAGGTCGTGGGAGTTCACTTCTCTTCAGCCCTGAAAGGGCGGCTTAGAATAGTCTGGGGCGTGAGCCCCAGGTTGTTGAAGTCAGCAAAAAGGAGAGCCCTGTAGGGGCGATGTCAGGCCCATCGATGGTTTCCTTACATCGCCCTTACAGGGCTCCCTCGTTTGCCAAGGTTTCAATCCTGGAGCTCACGCCCCAGGCTATTTCAAATCACCCCTTCGGGGCTCAAGATCCGTGCGCCGATTCCGGCCGAATGCACGAAAGCACCAAGGTACGACAGCACGAGTCCGCGTACTCCCCTGGTTATTTCTTCAACACCTCAGGCATCTTCAGGACCGCGGCCTTCATTCGATCCATGGCCTCTTCAATGTCGCTGGGATCGGCAGCATAGGACAGCCGGATAAAGCCCTCATAGTCGAAGCCGCTTCCATTGGTGAGGACCACTCCCGCTTCTTTGACCAGGTACTCGGCGAACTCGAGAGAGGGAATGCCCAGTTCTCGGATGTCGGCAAAGGCGAAAAAGGTGCCCTGGGGTGTCTGGCAGTGGATGCCCGGGATGTCGTTCAAGCGTTCCAGCAGCATGTCGCGTCTTTCCAGGTAGGCCAGGCGCATTTCTTCAACACAGTCCTGGGGCCCCTTCAAGGCCGTGATGCAGGCCCTCTGAGAAGGGACGTTGGCGCTGATGTTGACGGTGTGATGATATTTCAAAAATTGCAGCACCTTGTCGGCCGGGGCCGCCAGATAACCCACTCTCAGGCCGGTCATGGCGTAGGTCTTGGAGAAGCTGTTGACCTGAACCACGTGATCCTTGGCCCCGGGAAGGGACACCAGGCTCTTGTGCTCGGCGCCGTCAAAAACCAGCGTTTCGTAGACTTCATCGGAGATCAGAACGATATTGTGTTTTTTGGCCAGATCCAGAATGCCTTGAAGGGTCTCCTCGGGATAGACGCTCCCGGTGGGATTGTTGGGGGTCAGCACGATGATGATCTTGGTCTTATCGGTGATGACCTCCTCGATGGCGGCCGGATCGGGAACGAAACCGTCTTCGCTTTTAAGCTTGACGTAGACGGCCTTGGCCCCGGAGAGCTGGGCATTGACGACATAAGGGGGATAGTGGGGCAGCAGAATGATGATCTCGTCTCCCGGATTGGCCATGGCCATGATGGCAATGTGCAGAGCCGCCTGGCCTCCGGCGGTCACCAGGATCTCGTCTTCCCATCCGTAGTCGGCAGAACTCTCATTTTGAAGCTTCTGGGCGATCAACTGGCGAAGCTCGGGCGCCCCGCGGTCGGGTCCGTAATGAGTATGACCTTCGTCCAGGGCTTTTTTAGCGGCTTCCGCGATGTGGCCGGGAGTCACGAAATCTGGTTCTCCGAGCTGAAGATAAATGCAGTCGTCCCGGGATGCCGCCAACTCCATGATGCTGTAAAAAGGCGATCTCGCAACCCCTAAAATTCTGTCTGCAAGCATGAATTTTTCTCCTATACAGTTTTCGGTTCAGTTCACTGTCGTTGTTCTCGGGCTCATCTTAGCTAATATCGGGGACGGGTCACAACTGGTGACCCGCAGACACTCTGATCCAACCCCTGACTGTCCAGGACAGTCGGTTGCGGCCCATCGCCTTTTTGGTTAACCTAACCCGAGATGAAAAGCCGGAGCAAGAAAAAGCACGTCCTGTTCGCCATCTTTTCCGTTTGGGTGCTGTTCGGATTCCTTTCCCCTGCGCAGGCTCAGGACAACCCATCAAAAATAGGCACGGCTGTCTCGGTGGAGGAAGCTCCGCTGCTGGACGGCGTTCTGGATGACGCGGTGTGGGGAGTCGTCTCCGAGTTGTCGGGTTTCAGGCAAAAGGACCCCAGTCAGGGGATGCCTGTCAGTGAGGTCACCACGGTTCGGGTGCTCTATACCGAGGAGGCCATCTATTTTGGCATTCGCTGTGACGATTCCCAGCCTGAAGCTATCATCGCGACCGAACGCCGTCGTGATGAGGATCTCACCAAGGACGACAGCGTGGCTATTCTGCTGGACACGTTTTATGATCGCCGCAACGCATTTCTCTTTCGTACCAATTCCCTGGGTGCTCAGTATGATGC
>JAPYTY010000307.1 GCA_029942065.1 Acidobacteriota bacterium
GATAGACGGACCTGATGCAGTTCCACAGTCCTTTCAGGTTGACCTCCATGCAACGGTCCCAGTTCTCTTCCGTGAGCTCGTCGAAGGGACCCTCGGGCAAAGCGGTAAACATGGCGGCATTGTTCACCAGGATATCGATCCGTCCGTACTCGTCCTGTGCGCTTCGAGCCATGGCGTCGGTCTCGTCCTTGCGCGACACATCGACCTCGACCCCGATGGAATCGCCGCCGCCCTTTCGAATTTCCTGGGCCCTATCATCGGCGTTCTTTCCCTGGATATCGGCACAAACGACCTTCCCGCCTTCCCCTGCCAGTCGTCTGGCATAGGCCGCCCCGATACCGACACCAGCACCCGTGACGATAGCAACCCGATCTTTGAGCCTCATAAGCGCTCTTCTTTCTTTCCCCCTTCTGCCGGACAGAGTAAGGAAGTCGATTTCCCGATTCTATTCCAGCCTAAGTGGATTCACAACAACACCGATGACCAACGTGGAACGCGCTGGTCGAAGACCAGCTCTCAGTCTTCCTCCCGGTATTCGGCAAAGGCATGGGGCGTCTCCCACAACCGGATGGCGACAACAGGTAGTCCCCGTGATCTGGCTTCTCCGAAGATCAGCTTGGCGATGTTCTCGGCGGTGGGATTCTCCTTCATGATGAACACCTTTTCACCCATTTCCTTGAGAACGGGGACCAGGGGGTCGTCGCCTCTGAGCAGCATGCGATGGTCTATTTTCTCATCAATGAAGCTGCCCACCTGTTCTTTAACATCACCGAAGTCACACACCATCCCCCGGTCATCGAGTTCTTCTGCGGAAAGCTCGATCTCAAGGATCCCATTGTGCCCGTGGGCATGGGCGCACTTACCATCGTAGTCCATGAGGCGATGCCCATAGCAAAAGTGGATTTTTCTAACGATCTTGTATTTCATCAGCGGCTAGCCTTGAACACCGATTCCCCCATCGGTCACCACCACGGTTCCGGTCTTGGCGCTGGATCGGACCAGGTGAAGAACATCGGCCGCGATTTCCTCCGGCCCTGCTTCCTTTTTCAGAGGGAGACGATCTCGCAGTCGTTGTGCCTCCTGTGAATCCATTCCCAGGGGGGGTATCACCAGTCCAGGCGCAATACTGTTGACAGTCACCTCGGGACACAACTCCACCGCCAGAGCTTGAGTGAGACCGTACAGGCCGTACTTGGTCGCCAGATAGAGACTCCAGTTGGGATAGGCTTGCCCTTTCACGGTGATCCGATCCGTGATGTTGACGATCCTTCCCCATCCGTTCCGCTTCATCTGACGTCCCAGCCGCATCCCCAGATAGAGAGGAGCCCTCATGTGAAGGCGCGCCAGCCTGTCAAACTGGAGGGCAAACCGGGAGCGATCCGTGTCGAGTTCCTCGAGCCTGGTCTGGGGAAAATCAGAAGCATTGTTGACCAGAATATCCACCGGTCCAAGCTCGGAAGTGACACTGTCAATAAGCAGGTCACAGGCATCCAGATCGGTCAAGTCGGCCTTGACAGCAACTGCATTAACCTTCCTGGCGAGCAAATCTTTTTCGGTTTTCCTGGCCTCCGACTCACTGCTGTGGAAACTCAACGCCACATCGACACCCTGATCCGCCAGCGCCAGGGCGATTTCCCGGCCGATCCGCCTGGCCGCACCCGTCACCAGGGCCTTTTTCCCGCCAAGATCCTTCATGGAGTCAAGATAACAAACATTTTTTTGGGTCCGTGGACGCCGACCACAAGAGTCTTTTCGATGTCGGCCGTCCGACTCGGGCCCGTGATCAGGGTCAGCACACTGCCACGCTGTTCGGCCAGGCGATCAGCAAAAAACTCCGCAGAATTCATGATCAGATCCCGCTCCGACAACAGGACAAGCCGAGCTGGAGGGAGCAGGGAGAAAAGACGTCCGATTCCCGGTCCGACTTCATGAACGATGGTACCCGTTTCAGCAATCCCAAAGCGCGCCGGACTGATGGAGAGTGAGCTCTCGGCCAGTGCACTCTTCCCGTAGGGTCTTGACTCCAGGGAAAGAGGGAACTCGACCTTCAGATCGGGATGACGGCTGTAAAGAAGTAGTTTTACGGACCCCTGGCCGGCCTTATCCCGCTGATAGGGGATCGAGTATTTGGGGAACATTGCCTCACTCTCCCAGTAGACCTGGGTCGAATCACTATCTCGTATCACGGTGGATAAACTTTCCGCCAGTTGGCCCGATCCTCGCCCGTCCAGAAAGACTCCTCCCACCGCCTCGAACTCCTGGCGAAATTGTGCCACCGGATCCGAATAGTTCGGGAAATCAGGCAGCCGGGAGGGCAGCTCACCGCCATCAGCCCCAGCGCAGGCCCGGCGAATCCTGTCCAGCATGACCGAACGACTTCCCATCACTCCTCCAATGACCGATAAAGTTGGCGAAAGCTCCGCGGTGCCAGCCGGGGTACATCCCGATGCTTGCTCCAGCGGCTCAAAGGGGCCCACAGCCAACTCAGCCTGCCCTTTTTACCCAGGACTCTCCAGGCCCTTCGGGTCCAGCGCCCGAAACCGGCATAGAGTGCGGGAGAACACATCACCTGAGCCCACAGCCCCATCACCAGGTTTTCCAGGGGAAAGTGGGTCGCTTTTGTTTTCTTTTCACTCTGAGATTGCTTCCGAAGTTTCAGCAGGATGTGGGGAATCTCGATCTTGACGGGACAGACTTCCTGACAGGCCCCACATAAAGAAGAGGCAAAGGCATGCTCGGGTGCCGCTGCATGGGAAGTGAGCTGGGGAGTCAGGATCGCGCCGATGGGTCCCTGATAGGTCGACTCATAGGCGTGCCCTCCAATGCGCTGGTAAACAGGACAGATATTCTGGCAGGCTCCACAACGGATACAGGCCAGGGTTTGTCGCAGAAAACGATCGGCCAGAATCTTGCTGCGCCCGTTATCCACCAGCACCAGGTAGTATTCATCGGGTCCAGCCAGTTCCTCGGATCTTCGCGGACCATTGATGAAATTAACGTAGCTGGTCATTTTCTGTCCGGTGGCGCTTCGAATCAAAACCTTCAAAAACACCGCCAGATCACGAGTTCGGGGAATGACCTTTTCGATCCCCATCAAGGCGACATGGATCTGGGGAACCGAGGCCGACAAGCGGGCGTTGCCTTCATTCTCCACGATGACGATCGTGCCTGTTTCGGCCACCGCAAAATTGACGCCCGTCACTCCCATGCGAGCGGTCAGGAAATGCTCCCGCAAGATTCGGCGTGCGGTGGAGGTAATATCACCCACGTCGTCCGAAGGCTCCATGCCCAGCTCCCGGACGAACAGATCGGCAATTTCCTGTCTGGACTTGTGGAGAGCCGGAGCCAGAA
>JAPYTY010000308.1 GCA_029942065.1 Acidobacteriota bacterium
GAACCAGGTCGTCCAGTCAGCCGAGGGTCTCTTCAAGGAGCAAAAATCCAAAAGAATCCGAATCCCTCCCGAGGAGGAAACCCAGGTCTTCATCGAGGTGTTCCCCCCCTCCCCCAAGCTGATTATGGTGGGTGCCGTGCATGTGTCGATTCATCTGATCAGTTTCGCGAAAGAAATGGGCTTTCGTACCATCGTGGTGGATCCCCGGTCGGCCTTTGCCACACCGGAACGCTTTGCCCATGCCGATCGACTGATCGTGGAGTGGCCTCACCAGGCCCTCTCGGCCTCGGACTTCGACGAGGGCACCTATCTGGTGGTCTTGAGTCATGACGAGAAGGTGGATAACCCGGCCCTGAAACTGGCCCTGGAAAGCCCCTGCCGTTATATCGGTGCCCTGGGTTCGCGAAAGACTCATGGCAAGAGAACGGCTTCGCTCAAAGAGATGGGCATCACCGATGAGCAACTCTCCCGTATCTACGCACCCATCGGGCTGGACCTGGGGGGGAGGCGGCCGGAGGAAATTGCCCTTGCCGTGATGGCTCAGATCGTGGCGGTACGAAATGGAGCGGGAAAGGCTGACCGGCCGACCAGCTGACAGAATTCTAGTAGGGGCGCACGGCCGTGCGCCCCTCTTAGCCCCACAAACCTTGCTGCGGGCGCACTCAGTGCGCCCCTACAACAGGCTGTTAGAACTCGCTGCTTCGGTCAGATGGCCTGCTCTTGTAGCGACCGCTCTATTCGCAGCATCCGGAATCGGCACCTGAGGTGCCTCCCACACTCCGGACTCTTCAATCTCGATTTTGTCTTCTGTCTTTGTATCTTCCGCCCTACTGCGCCGCCTTCAGATACTCCAGCAGATCGGCGTCGGTGCTCAGAATCAGCGTGCTGTTGGCATCGGCGGTCTCCTCCAGGGTCTCCAGGCTTTTCATGAAGGCGTAAAAGGAAGCATCGCGATTGTAGGCCTCGGCATACACCTCAGTGGCCTCCGCATCGGCTTCACCCTGCAACACCTGGGCGGAACGGTAGGCTTCGGACTGAATGCGTTGCAATTCGCGCTCGCCCTCACCCCGAATCCTCGCCGCTTCTCCCTCGCCCTCGGATCGATAGCGTTCGGCGACCCGGTTGCGCTCGGCGATCATGCGGGCAAAAACATCCTGTTGGACCTCTGCCACATAATTGATCCGCTTGAGCTGGAAATCGATCAGTTCGATGCCCAGATCGGTGATACGCTCCTTGGCTCTGGTCAGGACTTCTGCAGTGATGGTGGCACGCCCCCCCTCAATTTCCTCCAGAACGGCGGTCTCCTCCTCGGAATCCAGCAGCCCCGGATCGGGTTGTCGATTGCTGCTTCGAACCACCTCCACCAGATCATGGCGCGCAATAGCGTTGCGAGTCTCACCATCCAGGATGTCATCCAACCTGGACTGGGCTCCCAGCTCATCACGCAGCCGCTCGAAAAATCTGAGAGGATCAACGATCCTCCAGCGGGCATAGGTATCTACCCATATAAATCGCTTGTCCCGGGTGGGAATCTGGTTGGCGTCCCCATCCCATTCCAGGAAGCGGTTATCAAAGCGATTCGCAACCTGGATAAAGGGAAGCTTGAAGTGGATGCCAGGTTCGGTGAGGGCATCTCCCACCGGCCGACCGAACTGGGTAATGATGACCTGTTCGGTTTCGTCAATCGTGTAGACCCCACTGGAAATAACAAAAACGACAGCGATCACGACCACCAAAATAATCGTTTGTTGGTTGCTCATTGCTCACCTTCCCGGTTTCCCGTAAGACCTCGTAAACTCTCCAGAGGAAGAATCGGGAGAACCCCTTCAGCATCCTTGTCTATATACAGCTTGCTCCCCATCCGAGGAAGCACCTTGGCCATGGTTTCCAGGTACATGCGGCGCCGGGTGACGTTGGGTGAACGACGATAAGCTTCATAAAGAGACTTGAAACGCGAGGCATCTCCCTGGGAGCGGTTGACGCGATCCAGGGCATACCCTTCAGCCTGCAGGATGGCCTGCTGCGCTTCACCCTCAGCACGAGGGATCACCCTGTTGTACTCACCCCGCGCTTGGTTGATCAATTGGTCACGCTGCTGCTGGGCCTGATTGACCTGATCCCAGGAAGGCTTGACCGGATCGGGAGGATTGACATCCTGCAAGACCACCTGATCAATGGCGATCCCGGTTTCGTACTGAATGGCCATCTCTTGCAATCTCTCCTGAACCGTGACCTCGATCTCCTGCCGACCCACCGTCAGCACCTCGGTCACCGTGCGATCTCCCACCACGGCTCTTACCACCGCTTCGGTCATGTCACGGAAGGTGTCGGTCACGTTGCGCACCCGGAAAAGATACAGCTCGGGGTCGGACACCCGATACTGGATGATCCACTCCACCACCGCCACATTCAAGTCTCCGGTCAGCATCAACGATTCCCCCACAAATGCCTGTGGGGAATAGACGGTACGTATACCGGCTTCCTGGGTGCGGAAACCGAACTCCAGCTTGAGCTGTCTCTGGACCGGAACCTTGTCCACCACGTCGATAAACGGCAACTTGAATCTCAGACCCGGCTGAGAGGGAGGTTCCACGAATTGCCCCAAACGCCTGATCACTCCCACCTCTTCCGGCTGTACCTGGTAAAAGCTGTTCCAGGCCAACAGGATAACCGCAATGGCCGCGACTCCGAGAACAATGAGTCGGGGAGGAATATTAGGCAACTGAACCTTTGAAATATCGATAACGTCTCTGTCCATGGAGCCGATACTATCAAACTTCAGAGGTCTTGCCCATCAAAGCAACTGCGCCGGATCAGGCCACGTTCACAAAACGTTCGCGGGCGATGTCACGCAGTCGCTCTGGATATCCTCCCGTCGGGAAACGGACAGGGGGATCGTCTCACTGATTTCCTTGAGCAGGAGCCCGGTGTCGAGAGGCTGTTTCTGGTAAAGCCCCCGATAAAGTGCGGCAATCACCGCCTGCTCGATCTCCGCTCCGCTGTATCCATCGGCCGCTTCCACCAGTTGCTCCAGGTCGAAGTTTTCCGGATCTTGTCGGCGCAGTTTCAAATGGATTTCAAAGATGGTTTGTCTTTCCTTCCCATCGGGAAGATCCACGAAGAAGACCTCATCAAAACGCCCTTTTCTCAGAAGTTCGGGCGGCAACTGCGAGAGATCATTGGCGGTGGCAACGACGAATACTTCCTGGCGCTTTTCCTGCAGCCAGGTCAGAAAAGTACCGAACAAACGACGACTCAATCCTCCGTCGCTATCCCCTCCCCCCCCCCGGACATGGCCTTCTCGATTTCGTCGATCCACAAAAC
>JAPYTY010000309.1 GCA_029942065.1 Acidobacteriota bacterium
CCGATCCCTGGTCTATGAGCAGGCCGAGAATCGGTTGCATGTGCAGAAGGCTTTGCTTCTGACCCTTCTGGCTCCCGGAGATGTGGCGCGCTACCTGCAGCTGGAAAGGTTCGCAGCCTTCAAAAACTGAATAGAAGAAGACAGGTTCAGTTGGGGGCGCACGACTGAGCGCCCTTTGTTCAGACAGTACGATTTTGTAGCGGCCGCTCTACGAGCGGCTTCTGGAATCGGCGCCCTGAGGCGCCTCCCACATTCCGGAGACACCGTCAAATGCCAGTGATCACGATCTTCGGTTTGTGGTCAGGAGTCGGGAGAAACGCCTCGCTGAAGCTCGGCGTGGAAAAACGGGTCGCTCCCGCTCTGCGTGGAAAATTCGGATTTTGGAATCTTTGTTTCGGATTCAGAATTTCGGGTTTCAGATATCCGATTTGTTATCAGTTTTCAGTCCTTTCTGTGTCTTGGTGAGGAGTCGGCCCTCATTGACACTCCAGGGGGGCTGTGCTACTTTTTCGGGCTTAGTCGAAGGAGGTTCAATGGCAAAAAAAGGGAAACACCTGTTCACTTCGGAATCGGTCAGCGGTGGACATCCGGATAAGATGGCTGATCAGATTTCGGATGCCGTGCTGGATGCAGTTTTGGCTCAGGACCCGGGGGGCCGAGTGGCCTGTGAGACCCTGGTGACAACCGGTCTGATCGTGGTGGCCGGGGAAATCACAACAACCGGAAGCGTGGATTATCCGTCCGTGGCCCGGGAGGTTGTCCTGAATATAGGCTACACCAAGCCCGAGTACGGGTTTGATGGCGGTTCTTGCGGGGTGATCTGTGCGGTCGACAGGCAGTCTCCGGATATCGCTCAGGGAGTCGATGTTGGAGGCGCCGGTGACCAGGGGTTGATGTTTGGGTATGCCTGCTCGGAAACTCAGCAGTTGATGCCGATGCCCATCAGTCTGGCCCATCAACTGGTGGCCCGCCTGACCCAGTGTCGGGAGGAGGGGAGTATCAAGTGGCTCCGACCTGATGGTAAATCACAGGTGACCATAGAATACGATGGGGCCAAGCCCCTTCGAATCGATACCGTTGTCATTGCAGCTCAGCACGATGACGAGGTCAGCAACGAGGAAATCGAAGAGACCATTATCAAAAGAATCATCCGAGAGGTTATCCCAGAGGACTTGCTGGACAAGAAAACGACCCTTCACATCAACCCGACAGGGCGATTCGTGGTGGGAGGTCCTCATGGGGACTGCGGAGTCACGGGGCGCAAGATCATCGTCGATACCTATGGAGGGGTGGGGAGTCACGGCGGTGGAGCCTTTTCCGGCAAGGACCCTTCCAAAGTAGATCGGTCGGCCTCCTATATGGCGCGCTATCTCGCCAAAAACTGTGTCGCTGCGGGTCTGGCTGAAAGTATGGAAATTCAGTTGGCCTACGCCATTGGAGTGCCCGAGCCGGTATCTATCATGGTCGATACCCAGGGGACGGGACGGGTTGGAGACGACACCATCATTGACTTGATCCGAGCTCACTTCAAGCTCACCCCTCAGTCCATCATCGACACCCTGGATCTGAGACGGCCCATTTTCCGTAAGACCGCAGCCTACGGACATTTTGGAAGAGAAGACGCCGACTTCACCTGGGAGGCAACCGACAGGGCCGACGAATTGCGTCTAGCGGCAGGGCTTTCCGAACTGGATGCCAAGCCGGTAGTGGGTTGACGATCCACCGATTTCCACACAATCTAACTTGGAGAAGGATTCCATGAAGTACGACGTTAAAGACACTGCCTTAGCTCAAAAAGGTCTGGATCGCATCGAATGGGCGGACCAGTCGATGCCGGTTCTGCGTTTGATTCGAGAGCGATTCGAAAGGGAAAAGCCTCTGGAAGGCACACGCATCGCAGCTTGCCTGCATGTCACCACCGAGACGGCCAATCTGGCCCGGGCTCTCAAATGCGGCGGTGCCGACGTGTACCTGTGCGCCTCCAATCCTCTCAGTACTCAGGACGATGTCGCCGCCTCGCTGGTCAAGGACTTCGAGATCCCGGTCTTTGCCATCAGGGGAGAAGACAACGATTCCTACTACTCGCACATTCAGGCCGTTCTGGAAGTGAAGCCCCAAATTACCATGGATGACGGAGCGGACCTGGTGACGGCCGTGCTTTCCGATCGCAAGGATTTGATCCCGGAAATAATCGGAAGTACCGAGGAGACCACCACGGGCATTATTCGTCTGCGCAGCATGGCGGAAGAAGGCGTTTTGCAGTTTCCCGTGATGGCTGTCAATGACGCCAACACCAAGCACCTCTTCGATAATCGATACGGTACGGGTCAGTCCACCGTGGACGGAATCATCCGAGCGACCAATCTGCTGCTGGCGGGTACTCCGTTTGTGGTCATTGGTTATGGCTGGTGCGGTCGGGGTGTGGCCATGCGGGCTCGGGGGATGGGGGCCCATGTCATGGTGACCGAGGTGGATCCGCTGCGGGCACTGGAAGCCATCATGGATGGGTTCCAGGTCGTACCCATGGCGGAGGCTGCGAAGATTGGGAAGATTTTTGTCAGTCTGACCGGCAACAAACATGTTCTTCGCAAAGAGCACTTCGAAATGATGGCGGATGGAGCCGTCATCTCAAATTCCGGACACTTCAATGTTGAGATTGACATTCCGGCCCTGGAGTCCTTGAGCAAGGGAAAACGGGTGGTCAGGGAATTTGTCGAAGAGTACCTTCTCGAGGATGGCCGCCGCATTTTTCTACTCGGAGAGGGCCGCCTGATCAACCTGGCGGCAGCCGAGGGACATCCGGCGTCGGTGATGGATATGTCCTTCGCCAATCAGTCTCTGGCGGCGGAACATCTGGTCAAAACCCAGGGAGAGTTGAAGGCTCAGGTTTATCCCGTGCCTCCTGAAATCGATCAGGAAATCGCACGCCTCAAGCTCGCCTCCATGGGCGTTCAAATCGATGAACTGACCGGCGAGCAGAAGACCTATCTCAGTTCGTGGACTGAAGGGACGTAGTGCGGAGCGCCGGCCTTCGGCCAGCGCGTTCCAGGTTCCACGTTTCACGCCTTAATTTCTACGACCGCCTTGTAGCGGTCGCTCTGCGAGCGACCCTCCGGACTCGGCGCACTGAGGCGCCTCCCACATTCCCGGACCCTTCTCCGCGCGGAGCATAAGCGACGCGTTTCTCCACTCCGAGCGTCCGCGAGGAGTTTCTCTATCCCGGATTATGCATAGGTTGTCTTCGTTCCTCAGATGAAGGCGGCGTGACGAAGGGCCCCGCAGGCCTACTCTTGCAGTACGCCGAGGAGCCCAAGGAAG
>JAPYTY010000310.1 GCA_029942065.1 Acidobacteriota bacterium
ACCTGCCTACACAGCGGCACGCGACCGGGCTTTTCAGATCAACAAGGCCATCTGGGATGTCCAGGGAGGCAACTTCATACCCGTAGGCGTTGGATCTTCCAAGGTCGAGCAATCCTATCCTCTGGCAAAGACGTTGGCGCGCATCACGGCGCCTGATTCCAAGTTCATTTCAAAACGAATTCTCTCCGGCGCAGCGTCGGAGGAATTAGTCGGAACCGAGGGCTAACCCGGATCATGCAAAGCGAATCCCCATCCAAAAACGATTCCCGATACGTCTATCTATTCGGTGAAGTGGAAGCGGTTGAGAAAAAAGTAGGAGGAGACTGGGAGGAAGTTCGCGCCTTGCTGGGCGGCAAAGGGGCGAATCTGGCTGAGATGACCCGCCTGGGCATTCCCGTGTGTCCGGGGTTCACAGTCACAACCGAGGCTTGCAACGCCTACCTCTCCGCCACTGGCCGGTTCCCAGGCTCTTTGTGGGACCAGGAACTGGCTGCCATGAAGGAACTCGAGAAGGTGACCGGGAAAGTCTTCGGAGACCTGGACAATCCCCTCCTGGTTTCCTGTCGCTCCGGCGCCAAATTCTCCATGCCGGGAATGATGGATACGGTCTTGAACATCGGCCTCAACGACGACGTTGTCCAGAAGTGGGTAAAGCGTAGTGGAGAGACCCGCTTCGTCTATGACTCCTACCGAAGACTGGTTCAAATGTTTGGCAGTGTTGTCCTGGGCGTAGACGATGAAGCCTTTGAAAAAGTGATTACCGAGCAACGGAACAGCGCCGGGGTCACCAGCGACTCTCAGCTCTCGGCAGAAGACTGGATGAAGGCGACCGAGAAGTTCAAACAGATCGTGAAAGACCACACCGGAGAATCATTCCCCACCGACCCTTATGACCAGTTGAAACTGGCGACCGAAGCCGTTTTCAGGTCCTGGGATGGAAAACGGGCCATCGATTACCGCAACGCCGCTCGAATTCCTCATGATCTGGGTACGGCCGTCAACATCCAGACCATGGTCTTCGGAAACATGGGGGACGATTGCGCCACCGGCGTGGCCATGTCCCGCAATGCCTCAACGGGGGAACCCGAACTGGAAGGCGATTTCCTGATCAACGCCCAGGGTGAAGATGTGGTCGCCGGCACCCGACAGACTCAACCTATCAGTGAACTGAAGGAACAGATGCCCGAGGTTTACGACGCCTTTGAGAAAATCTCACAGAGACTGGAAAAGCATTACCGCAACATGCAGGACATGGAATTCACGGTTGAAACCGGCGAGTTGTGGCTGCTCCAGACGCGGGATGGAAAACGCACTGCCCAGGCCGAAGTGCGAATTGCCGTCGACATGGTCGAAGAGGGACTCATCAGTAAGAAAGAGGCCGTCCGCCGCGTTCAACCCGACCAGGTGGACTTTTTTCTTCATCCCCAGCTGGACGAATCCGAACGAAAGAAAAGCCAGCTCATTGCCACCGGTTTGAATGTCTCTCCGGGAGCGGCGGTCGGACAGGTGGCCTTTGATGCCGATACGGCCGAGGCCTGGTCCCGGGAAAATAGCAAGAAGGTCATCATGGTCCGTCCCGAAACCAAACCGGACGATGTCCACGGCATGCTGGCCTCCCAGGGCATTCTGACCAGTCGTGGGGGAAGAGCCAGCCATGCAGCACTGGTGGCCCGGCAGTTCGGTAAACCCGCGGTGTTGGGAGTCAGTGAAATGGAGATCGATCTGGAGAAACGCCAGATGAAGATCGGCGAGAGGATCATCCGGGAGGGTGACTGGATTTCGCTGGATGGGAGTTCGGGAGAAGTTCTGCTGGGTGAACTACCCACGGTGGTCCCCGAGTTCGATAACCCCTACCTACTGAAAGTGCTCGAATGGGCCGATGAAATCCGGCGTCTCGAGGTTTGGGCCAATGCCGATTCCCCCCAGGATGCCACACGGGCCCGGAGCTACGGCGCCCAGGGGATCGGGCTGTGCAGAACCGAACACATGTTCTTCGGAGCCGAACGCCTGCCCATTGTGCAAAGCATGATCCTGTCCCAGTCCGAGGAGGATCAACAGAACTCGATCGATTGCTTGCTGCCCTTGCAACGAGATGATTTTCATGGTCTGTTCAAGGCCATGGACGGACTGCCGGTCGTGATCCGCCTGCTGGATCCACCGCTGCACGAATTCCTGCCTGCTTACAACGAACTGGTCCGGGACCTGGCCGACCTGAGGATCAAAGCGGAACTTGCCAAAACACCCCAGCAAAAAGAAGAGACCGCTTCCCAGATCCAGCTCAAAAATGACATCCTGAAGCGCGTGGAGTCCCTGCACGAGTCCAACCCGATGCTGGGCACACGGGGCGTACGCCTGGGCATTCTCATCCCCGCCCTCACCAAAATGCAGGTCCGCGCCATCTTTGAAGCGGCCTGCCTGGCATCCAGGGAGGGCTTCACCCCGATCCCGGAGGTCATGATCCCGCTCACCTGCCACGTGAATGAACTGAAGCTTCAGCAGGCCGAGTTGCAGCAGGTCGCCCGCCAGGTCATGGAGGATGAGGGTATCGAGATCAAGTACAAGTTCGGTACCATGATCGAGATCCCGAGAGCTGCACTGACGGCCGACGAATTCGCAGAGGTTGCCGAGTTCTTTTCTTTTGGCACCAATGATCTGACCCAGACGGTTTTCGGCATCTCTCGTGATGACGCCGAGGCCGGATTTCTGGTTCACTACCTGGAACAAGGCATCCTGCCGGAGAATCCCTTTGCCAGCCTGGATCCGGTCGGGGTGGGAAGGCTCATGGAGATGGCGGTCGAGTACGGCCGCAAGACCAATCCGGATCTGGAAATCGGCATCTGTGGAGAACACGGTGGTGATCCCAGCAGCATCGCCCTCTGCCACGGACTGGGCTTCAATTACGTTTCCTGCTCACCGTTTCGGGTACCCATCGCCCGGCTGGCCGCCGCCCACGCAGTTCTTGATGGGGACTGAGCGGCCTCGCTCCGCTCGGCCGCGTTCCACGTTCCAAATTTCCGGAGTGTGGGAGGCGCCTCAGTGTGTTCATTTTCAGGACATCCTTTACACACGGCTTTTTGAGGTCACTTCTCCGGAGCCCTGTAGGGGCGGCATAGAATAGCCTGGGGCGTGAGCCCCAGGTTGTGCAGATCAGCTAATTAGAAGAGCCCTGTAGGGCCGATGTAGACACATTGACGGTTTTCCAACATCGCCCTTTCAGGGCTCCTTTACTAACAACACCCTCGATCCTGGGGCTCACGCCCCAGGCTATTTCACATCACCCCTTCGGGGTTCTGGATC
>JAPYTY010000311.1 GCA_029942065.1 Acidobacteriota bacterium
GTCTGGAAGCTGGCGAGAACCTGCTGGACGTCGTGGCCATCGATGACTTCGGTGTGCCAGCCGTAGGAGGCGAAACGTGCCTGATGACCCTGGACATCGTGCTCGAACATGGTGGCCTGGCTCTGGCCCAGGCGATTGGCATCCACGATCGTGATCAGATTGTCGAGCTTGCAGTGAGCGGCCAGAGCGACGGCTTCCCATACCGATCCCTCTGCAGCCTCCCCATCTCCCAGCAGGACAAAGATCCGGCTGCCCGTAGCATCCATCCGAGCCGACAGGGCCATGCCCACACCGACGGAAAGGCCCTGGCCCAGGGAGCCGGTGGCGACATCCACCAGAGGGTTTCGAGGGGTGGGGTGCCCTTCCAGATCACTGTCGATGTTTCGCAGTGTTTGAAGTCGTTCAACGGGAAATGCGCCGCCCTCGGCCCAGGCTGCCCACAGAATCGGAGCTGCATGACCCTTGGACAGGACGAAGCGGTCGTTGTAAGGGTTGTCGGGTTGGGCCACGTCAAAGCGAAGAAAGCTAAAAAAAAGCGCGGAGATCAGTTCGGCGCAGGAGAAACAAGAGGAGGGATGGCCGGATCCTGCTGCGGTGGTCGAAGTGAGCGAATGTCGGCGCAGCCGGGTGGCCATCGTCTCAATCGACTTCACCAGATCCGGAGAGGAGCTATCAAATTGAGGCTGTTCAGAGTCTTGCATGGCGCAACGGCAGGTGTACTATATTAGAGGCTATATGCAGTGTCAACAAACTTGCCTGGGCCAGGGGAAGAGGAGGGATTTCTCAAAATCAGGAGCTGTGAAACCTGGCGGAGGTTCCTGGCATATTGTAGGAGATGGCCTGATGGGCATCTCGGTTTGTGCGGGCCAGGGAGGACGAAAATTATGCCATTAAAACCCGGCGATCATGCTCCTGACTTCCAGCTGGAATTACTGGTTGGGGCCGATACCGAGAACCCTGAGTCAGGATCTAAACAGCTGATTCTTGCAGAGTTGCTGTCACAGGGCCCGGCTGTTCTGGTTTTTGTCAAGGAAGGCTGTCCTACCTGCCAGTACACGCTGCCATTTCTGGAGAGAATGTATCAGAGCTATCCGCAATCCGGCGTGTCGATGGTGGTGATTGCCCAGGAGGAGGCCGTGGTAGCGGGCAGAATGGTTCAAAATTTCGGAATTCCTACGACGCCCCTTGCGCTGGATCCCGAGCCCTTCGCCGTCAGTGAACAGTATGAACTCTCTTATGTGCCCACTTTTTTCTATGTGGGTCAGGACGGGAAAATCGAAAGGGTTTTCGAGTCGTTTGATCGGGAAGAACTCCGATCGTTGAATGAAGCCGTGGCCCGGGTCAGTGAATCGTCCCCCCGACCCCTTTTCCGCGAAGAAGAAGGAGTCCCCCCTTTTCGTCCTGGCTGAGCGACCAAAAGCGCCGCCTAGCCGGGAGCTAGGCAAAATCATGCAATCATGCAATCGTGCGTTCGTGCTGTTGTGCATTCGTGGGTTGTTACTCCGCCCCTTCGGGACTAGCTCGGACTATGCATGAAGCAGGCTAAGGTCTTTCCGGAGGCCGCTCGCAGAGCGGCCTCTACAAAAGCACAAAAGCACGAAGAAACGAAAGAACGAAGCCCCTTAGGGGCTTAAACTTGAAAGGATTCGCCACACCCGCAGGTTGCGGTGACGTTGGGGTTCTTGAACTTAAAACCGGCTCCCTCGATTGACTCGACATAATCGATTTCAGTCCCATCCAAAGCGGACAGGCTCTCGGAGTCGATGAATAGCTGGAAACCGTCGATGTCAATCACCTGATCGCTTTCCTGGCGTTCCTTGGCCAGATTCATTTCATACTGGAAGCCGGAACATCCGCCTCCGACCACGGAGACCCGGAGGCCGAGACAGGCCCCTTCCTGGGACGCCATGAATGACTTGACCTTGTCGATCGCCTTTTCACTCAAACTGATCATGGTGCTTCATCTCCTGTCAACGGATTCTCCTACTTTACCATATGGGGATGGCCCAGGATCGGTTTCATGATAATTCTTGCCCGGGCTAACGGAGCCGGGAGAAAAACTGCTGCAGAATGTCCCGGCTGGGATCGGCCAGAATTCCCTCAACCACCTGGACGTGGTGATTGAACAGACCGGGGGAGAGAAGGGAGACTTTGGAGAACACGGCCCCCGCCTTCTCATCCCGAGCTCCAAAGACGAGTTGCTGGACACGGGCCCAGAGCAGGGCGCCGGCGCACATGGCACAGGGCTCCAGGGTAACGTACAGCTCCACATGGTTGAGGCGATAGTTGGAAAGCTTCTCGCCGGCTTGTCTGAGAACGAGCTGTTCAGCATGAGCCGTGGGATCGTGGAGCTGAATACTGCGATTGTGATCCCGTGCTACCAGCTCCCCTTCTGATACCGCTACCGCTCCAACCGGGACTTCGTCTTCCTGAGCGGCCCTTCGAGCTTCTTCCAGAGCCAGGTTCATCCATCGTTCCATCAGTTCGAGGCGGCGGTCGGTCATGGCGTCTCGGCCGAAGTTAGCCTGCCCTCATTTCGGCGATCAAATCGGCGGCTTCGCCTCGGGTCAGGTTTTCTGGCTGATCCCGGCCGGCCTTTCGAAGGGTTTCGAGCTGTGTTGCTGTGGCAGCCTTCCGGTACTGCTCAAGGGCAATACACTGGCCATTGTGACCGGCAGGCCACCCTGCATAGTGGGCTACTTGAATCATCATCTCGTTGATTCGTTCACGGGAGGTGCCGATGTTAAGGGCACCTTCGACATGGCGGGTCAGTTCACGATCCCGGCCCAGGGCAACCAAAACGGCAATCGTGACCATGCTTCTTTCAGAGACGGAGAGGATGGGACGGGTCCAGATCTGCTGGTAGAGATAGTGGGTGGTGAACTCATCCAGGGGCGCCTCCGCCGGGCCTTCGGTCCCGAACATTGCCTCGAACACTTTTTTTTCCTTCTGGCTTTCCTTGAATTCGTCCATCATTATCCTCCCCAAAGGCACCCAAGTTGTTCTCCGGATACTTTGAGGGTCTAACTTATGGGTTCCTGGCCCCTCCTGTAAAGATGACAGGCCGGATTTAGCAAACTGCTTCGAGCCTGTTGCTGTCTTGACAGGTCCGTTTGGGAGGACTACCATCAGGCCAAGAAGATTAATCAGAAAAATAAGTGCTGGGAACCTTTCTTGACAAGAATTTCCTTTTCCGACCAAAAAATCAGTGAAGTCGTTTTTATTACCCCGGTTTGCACGAAAGGAGCATCTCGTGGCTCAAATCACCCTGAATATTAATGGAAAAGACCA
>JAPYTY010000312.1 GCA_029942065.1 Acidobacteriota bacterium
ATTCTGGAAGGCCGCTACAACGACCTTGCAGTGGGCGCACTCAGTGCGGCCCTACTGTCTTGGCTGGGATCGGAGAGATACGGCAAAGAAAACACTTTCTTCTTTGTGCCTCTGTGGTGAAAACCTTCTTAGAGTCTCTGTGTTGAGGTCGATGACCAGCGCTACGGTTGCGAGTACTCGTCGAAAATGAAAGTGAAGAGTTCCGGGTCGGAATCGGCTCCCATCCCGGGCAAGCGTACCAGCAGGGTCAGCGTCACGGGGAATTCCACCTCCCGATCCAACCTGGCTTCCAGCAAGGCGTCCTGCGTGGACGTTTCCAGAGGAATCCCCGGAGGATCCGGAAACTCACCCCAGTGAAGCGTTCCGCTGGCTTCTCCCATCGATTCCGAAGTCAGAGGCATTGTCATGGCATCATAAAGATAGACCCGAAACACATCCGGATCACTCAAGGTTCCCTCCAGATGATGAATCTCGTCCAATGCCATGAAGAAGGTACCCCCGTGCTTCGGATCGTGATCGCTGTGCTCCCCTTCGTGTTCCATGGAAGATTGGCCCATACCGCTCATGGCACCGTCCATATCCCCGGAATGCTCCATTTCGGCTTCACCCTCGGGAGTACCCTGTTGACAGGATGAAAACGCCAGCAATGCCGTCAAAGTCAATAAAAAGAAAATCCGCTTGCAGTTCATAGATTTGAATCTCCCCTTATCCCTCCGAAATCGGTCGGCCCAAAATAAACGGCTTGTCAGTAGCTTTCATTCCGCTAAATACCCAGTTTAGCCCAATCCATCAGACGTATTCAATCCGACCACCGCCCGCCTGAAATTCCTCAAGCAAGGGAGCCAGGTCCCTCTTCAAATCTCCTCGTTCCAGCCAGGAAATGTCTTTGAGCCGAATTCTTCTTTTGCGGAGCAATGCCTGACGGGTTCGCCCCAAAAATTCCTCCTGGGTGCCATCCAGTTGAGAATCCAGGTAACGCATATACAGCTTCTCACAGGAAAGCTCCAGGCTGTCGCGGGCAGAATCCTTCAGTCGAAAAAAGTCGCGTCGATTCATTCTCTCAGGCTCCAAGCGAAAGGACCGTCCTACGCACCAGAGCTTCTGTCAAAGGTATCTTGTAGGCGTTGTTACTCAACCCCCCCGCGCCTGCGACTGCCGCCTTGCCGGCACGGCCGGCAAGTTCCGCCGCCACTCGGTTGCCTTCCAGCATTTGCTCAACCCCGGGCAGATGCCATGGGATGGGCGCGACTCCCCCCAAAACAACCCGGGCCTTTCTGCAGATTCCTCCCCGAATCTGCAGGGACATGGCCACGCTCACCACGGCGTGAGTCCAGGCCTCTCTGTCCATGACCTTCTCATAGGTGCTCTGGGTGCCTGCTTCAACCTGGGGCAACTGTATCTCTGCCAATATTTCATCCTGGCCCAGCACATTCTCCCGGGAGACATCTTCTTCCGGCAAAATGAAGAACTCCAGTGCCGGAACCCATCGCTCCTGATCGGGTCCCACAATACGAAAACGAGCTTCCAGAGCCATCAGCGCCGGGGCCGTGTCCGAGGGGTGAACGATGAAGCTGGGCCCTCCACCCAAAATGGCATTGAACTGATTTTCCCCGACAATCGAAAAACAGCGGTCACCCCCATTCTTGAAGCAAGGGAACCCCTCCCGATAGTACCAGCACCAGGGACGCTGGCACACATTTCCAGCCACCGTTCCCACGTTTCGAATCTGCGGTGTCGCGACCGATCCGGCAGCCTCCGCCAGCACGGTGTACCGGGAGCGAATCAAAGGGTGACGGCTCAACTCATCCATCGTCACCAGACCCCCGATGCGGACCCCGTCCGTGCTTTCCTCGATTCCCCGCAGACTCTCCAGATTCTTCAGATTCACGAGCACATCGGGTGCCACCCGCTCCTCCTTGATCATGCCCAGCAGGTCGCTTCCCCCACCGGCGACCGCTACCGACTCCCCTCCCTGGAGAGCCTCCTTCAACAAGAAGACTGTTTCCTGCAAAGTTTTCGGATTGACGTTACTGAAGCTCTTCACGATGATGCTCCAATTATTTTGTCCCTTGTCATGGGCAGTTCCTTGATCCTTTTCCCGATGGCGTTAAAGACGGCATTGGCCATCGCGCCCACCACTGGAACAATGGGAGGTTCTCCCACTGCCTTGGCGCCGAAAGGCCCATGGGCCTCCTCGGCCTCTATGAAATGGACTTCGACCTCCGGTGCATCGACGTGGGTCATCACCCGGGCGCCGTAATAACCGGGATTGACGGGAATACCGGTATTCTTGTCGTAGATTAACTGTTCATGCAGGGCCATTCCGAGACCCTGGATCACCCCTCCTTTGACCTGACTGGCAGCGGTAAGAGGGTTGATGATGGTACCGCTGTCATGCATGGCCACATACTTCACAGGACGGACGCCGCCCAGTTCCGTGTCCACCTCAACCTCCACGAAATGGGCTGCAAAAGCCCGCCGGGCCACTCCCTGCAGCCGGGGCTCAGGACTGGCCTCGGCAACCAGTTCCGCCGCCCCTTGTGGAGGTCCGCTATCGGCCAGCTGCTTTTTTAAATCCTTGGCAGCCTCTACAATGGCTCCTCCCGTGTGACTGGTGTTCCGGCTTCCCGACTCGCCTACCGAGTAGGGACAACGATCCGTGTCACCGGAGATCACCTGGACTTTCTCCAGATCGACACCCACCGCCTCGGCCGCGATCAGGGCCATGGCTGTTTTGGCTCCGGTTCCGACATCGGTGACACCAACATGCACCCAAAGCGTGCCCTGGCTGTCGAGTCGGAGAACCGCACTGCTTCTTCCAAGGTTCGATCCGAAACCACCAATGGCCATACCGATGCCCTTCTTGATCGGGCCCGTGCCCGATGCTGAAGGACTCCACCGCTTGGTCCACTCGAAAATTTCCGCTCCCCTGCGAATACATTCCTCCAGACCTGAACTGGTATAGGGAGTCTTGTCCTGAAACTGCCGGGTGAAATTCTTCAGGTGAAACTCCACCGGATCGACCTTCAGATCGTGAGCGATCGCGTCCATCATCGACCCCAGCCCAAAAACCCCCTGGGGATAGGGTGGACCTCGAAAGTTGGCTCCCACAGCCGTATTGGTGTAGGCGGGGTACACTTCCTTTTTGATATTGGGACAACTGTAAAAGTCGATCCCCCCCACGTCGCCGCCGCTTTTCCGATAGGGACCCATGCCGCTGTAGCCGCGCAGTTCTATCGCCTGGAGCGTCCCGTCGTTTTTGACGCCGATCCTGTAGTACTGGCT
>JAPYTY010000313.1 GCA_029942065.1 Acidobacteriota bacterium
GATTGGATGTGGGAATTACGGGAGCGAAGGTGGGGGAAGCGGTTAATTCGGCCCGGGCCTCTGTCTCGACGGGGTTTTCTTTGGCGGGGGACAGGTCAACCGACTTGACGGGGACAGGTTCACCCAGGGGTTTGCCGCCCAGGGTGTCAATGACGATCCTGAACGGGTCGTAAAGTGCGAAAACGGTATGTTTCTTGATTTGCTCGAAGTCAAGAACCACGCGGACGACAGTGTCCGAATTCTGGGCGATCCGCAGTTGTTTGAGGAAGGGCCCATTCACTGCATAGCTTTTGTCCACAAGAGTCTTTTGAAGTCGAGATTCCTTGAGGTCAAAGTAAATGCGATCAGGATTCTGGAGGATCTCTTTTCGAAACTCAACCTCGCCATCCAGCTGAATGACCACGCGGGTGTAGTCTTCGTTGGACCAGTAGCGGACCTCCGAAACTGTTGCCAGGTCCGTACGGACCTCCTGCGTTTCAGGGGCGGTCACGGTTTGAATCGGTGGAACGGCTGCCCTTGTGAGTGAGGCTGTCTGGGCCAGGGCAGTTGGTTTGTGCTTGGTCAAGGGGTATTCCCTGGCAACGAATTCGTAGTAGTAAATGGCACGACGGCGATACAGATCCCTTCCGAAACGTGCGGCCATGGCCTCGTACAAACCGGCAATGGCAAAGAGGGTGTCATCGGAGGCGCCGTAGGTGGGGTCATGGTCGATGACGGTGAAATAGAGGAAGAGAGCCCGCTGGTACTCCTTCAAGTCGCGATCAGCGGCCGCCTTTTCCTGAAGCTGGTCATGAAAGGCGCGAGCCTCGGTATAGGCAGATCTGGCGGCCTCTCGGTCCCGAGCCAGGGCCAAGGGAGGGGTCAATAAAACCCCCAGCAGCAAACAACTGGTAGTACGTTGACTCAACATCCGTTTGAACTCGCCGGGGTGAAACAAAATCCCGGCTCAAAATACCCTCGAATTCGAGGGTTCGCCCTCAAAAGGGCTGCACTTTTCCCGCCTTTTAAGTATAAAACAGAAGGCTGTCAATCCTGTTCGGAACCGGGAGCTGGAGTTGCCCGACACAGCTAGCCCGCAGTGCTCACAACCCCTCTACTGCATCGGTGGAATGATCCGTGCTGACGGTGTTGCACTCCGTCGGCCTTTTCAACGTACCGTAAAGTACGTTTGCGGGGGCCTCGGTCGCGCGCCTTGTCAGGCCGGCCCTTCCGCCGCTTCGTGACGAGGTGGTGTGAGAAATGCGAGCTAGTTACCGTCGGTGGTGAAAAGGATGCTTCCGTTGGGCAGAACGACTCGATTGAGCCGCCGGGTGGATTCGGAGGGCTCAACCGCCGGCTTGAACGATTCGTAAAGGTCCGTCACCTTGCGGACATATTGCTGGGTTTCCCTGTAGGGCGGGATCCCCTTGTGTTTGATGACGGCATTTTCCCCGGCATTGTAAGCGGCCAATATCAGGGGGAGGTCCCCCTGGAAGTGGTCGGTGAGAAATCGCAGGTATCGCGCTCCACCCTGGATGTTCTGGGCCGGATCAAAAGCATCGCTAACGCCAAAACGGGTGGCCGTATCAGGATGAAGCTGCATCAGTCCAATACAGCCCTTGGGGGAGACCGCGCGAGGATTGAAGTGGCTTTCGATCTGAATGATCGCTGTCATCAGTTCCGCATCGAGATTGAATTGCCGGGCAGACGCGGTAATGTGCGGGCGGTACGGATGGCGGATCTTCCTTGTGGGTGAACGTGTCTCGGGAGCGGAAAGATCCGTCCGGTTGACTCCGATGTTGGTAAAAACGCGAATACCGTCTTCATTGACATAGGAATAGAGTGATCCCGCCAGACCCTGGATCGTCCCCAGCATCAGAACCAATACCAGGATGGGCATGAGGGCTCCAGGCCGGGTGAGGCATCGGTTCTGGGCAGGATGCCTTGAAGACATCCGCATGACTGTTGGCAGCATAAGGTCCATTCTACCTTTTTGGGTTGTTCGTGGGGGTAGGCGAGGCTCCCTTGAAGGGGCACTGCCCGCCAGAACTGGCGAGCATGCCTGTACAGTGGCCAAGCTCTGCATGATACGGGCTAAGATGCTCCGGTAGGGGTAAAAGTCGCATTGGTTCCAATTATTTTGCACTCCGCGCTCTCCAAACGGGTTCTGGGTGTCGAGTGTGGGGGGATTTATCGGTTGGCTTTGCGCCGGCTGGCCTTGTTTTTGTACAGGGCCTCATCGGCACGGGCTATCATGGTTTCTAAGGTGTCTTCCTCGGCCATCTGGGCCCAGCCAATCGAAAGGGCAATCGGGGGCAGATGGGCCCATTCTGAACCCAGGGGAGCAGTTCGCACCGACTCCCGGAGGCGGTCGGCAAATAGGTTTAAGTACATCAAGGGTAACGTCGGGCATCAGGATGAAGAATTCGTCGCCCCCGTAGCGAGCGATCATCTCTCCGCCACGCATGGTTCCCGCCAGCGTGCGGCCAACCGTAAACAGGACGTGATCGCCGGCCAGATGTCCGTAGATATCGTTGTAGCCCTTGAAGCCATCCAGATCCATGATGAAGACGGAGAGTTCCCGGTGGGTTTCCCGGCAGCGTTCCATTTGGTCCGAAATCATGGCGTCCAGCCAGCGTCGGTTGTACAAACCGGTAAGAGAATCGATCACCGCACGTCGTTCGGTTTCACGCTGCAGATCCTGAGTTTTGGTGATCACGCTGTTGCCTCCGCGTAATCGGAGAGCCAGAACTTTGATCAGGTTGTAGGCAATGTTGTGTGATGCCCGCATCAGGGCCCAGGTCGTGTGCTCATCGATGCCGAGCACCCGATATTCGCCATCAGCCACAACATGGGCTGAAGTGGCCTGGCCGTCGATCACGGAAAGTTCCCCCACAACCTCACCAGGCTCTAGAACGGTGATGGGTTTCTCCCCCTGGTCGAGGTGAATCCGCAGGCGACCGGACAGCAGTGCGTACATGAGTCGGTTGGGTTTCCCCGACTCGATCAGGACCTCATCCGGTTTCAGTTGTTTGACCACGCAAGGAGCCAGAAGATACTGAATCGACTCAGCATCCACTCAGCATCCACCCCTTCCAGCAGGGTGATGCTTTCAGTTCCTTCGGGTTCCAAGTCTCGGTCATGGGTTTGATCCTGATTGATACATTCGATGCCCTAACCTATATTGTGCACAATTCAGGATAGTTAGCCCACATTATGTATAAATTCTCTACTGCATCGCCGCCATCATCCGTCCTGACTGTGTTGCGCTCCGTCGGCCTCCTCACCGTACCATACAGT
>JAPYTY010000314.1 GCA_029942065.1 Acidobacteriota bacterium
AGGTAGACCCTGGCCTCGGGGCCGAGCTGGTAGCGATCGTCCTGCTTGGTCAGAAGTTCCAGGATGACCAGGTAATCACACAGGATGCGAATCCCTCGCTGGGAGGCCTGGCAACGATCGGCCAATGAGGCAACCCGTTCGTTTCCCTCGTCAATCGCCGTGAACAGATCCAGGTCGATGGCTCCCTTCAGTGCCGCCGTATGCTGGTAACTGCGCAGGAGTTCCGAAGTCTTGACCGGTAGTAGGGACATGGTGTCTCCTTCAGCGAAATCAGACAGGTCTTTGTCCAGTGGCAAACAAACAAGGTGCCGTGGTGTATTGACAGCAGAAGTATACATAAGAAAATAGATCCCGTACGCATCTTGAATCGGGTAAACTGGTGAAAATCATCCAGAAGTCCTTGTCTAGGAAGAGACCATGAAATCATTGAAAGCCGCTCAGCATGAGCTTTCAGATGCCGGCCGGCAGCTTCAGATCCTGGGCCAGTCCATCGAGGGGCTCCCTCAATTCGAAGACCGACTTTCCCAGATCGGTGTAGAGCTTCTGAGCCCTGTCGAGACGGAAATTCTTCAGGTCAATGTAGGGAAGATGTGCAACCAGACCTGTGAGCACTGCCACGTTGACGCGGGTCCGGACCGCCAGGAAATCATGACCCGCGAGACCATGAAATACTGTCTCGAGGCCATTGAAAACTCCTCGGTTCACACCGTGGATATTACCGGCGGTGCCCCTGAGATGAATCCCGATTTTCGTTGGTTTGTCGAGGAAGTCTCCAAACTCGGTCGTCAGGTCATGGTCCGCAGCAATCTCACCATCTTGACGGTGAACAAAACCTACCGGATGCTCCCGGAATTTTTCGCCAGACACCGGGCCACCATCGTTTCTTCGTTACCCTGCTACACGGCCGAGAACACCGACAGCCAGAGAGGCGAGGGTGTCTTTGATCGTTCCATCGAGGCCTTGCAGATGCTCAATGCCGTAGGCTATGGCCGGCCCGGATCGAGCCTCCAGCTGCATCTGGTTTACAATCCCCTGGGGGCCGTTTTGCCTCCTCCTCAGGAGCAGCTCAAAAGCGATTACCAGCGTGTCCTGAAGGAAGAATTCGGGATCGCTTTCAATGATCTGTACTGCATCACCAACATGCCGATCAGCCGGTTTCTGGACTACCTGAAATCCCAGGGGAAGTACCAGGAATACATGGAGACCTTGGTCCATGCCTTTAACCCGGCAGCCATTTCCGGCCTCATGTGCCGCAATATGCTTTCGGTGGGCTGGGAGGGCAGCCTCTATGACTGTGATTTCAATCAGATGCTGGAACTCAAGGTTGAAGCCGGCGCGTCCCGTCACATTCGGGATTTTGATCTCAAAGAGCTGGCCCGAAGGCGAATCGTCTTGAATCAACATTGCTATGGCTGTACCGCCGGCGCGGGCTCAAGCTGTGGCGGGGAAATTGTCGGATGACGAACCAGGTCTGGATGATGCATAATCCGGGCTGATCACAAGGAGAGAAAAAATGATGAATAGAGAAACAACTCGTCTGGCTTTTTCATCCATAGCCGGGGTGGTCCTCCTGCTTGCCTTTGGGTCTCCCCTTTCGGCTCAGGATGAAACCGTCAGTCGACAGATCTCCACCATCCCCAGGACCTCATCGGATGAGGTGATGCAGCGTCCCACCGTACTCACGGATGAGGCCGGACAACTGCATCAGAAAGTCACCACCAGTTCTGCCGAAGCCCAGGCCTACTACGACCAGGGACTCGCTTATTTACACTCCTATGTGTGGGTGGAGGCGGCACGCTCGTTTCATGAGGCGCTGCGCCGGGATCCCCAGCTGGCCATGGCGCATCTCGGCCTGGCCAAGGCCTATACCGGAGCCACCGCCTACAAGGACGCCTTCACGCATCACAAGCGGGCTGCCGAAATTGCCGACCAGGGCAACCTGACGGAGAAAGAGAAAAGATGGATTGCTCTGGGCCGACAGCAGCTGGATGGGATTTTCGCGGCTCCCGATGAGCGCACCAGAAGACTACAGGAATACCGGCAGGCGATTGACGAGTTGATTGTTCTTGATCCGGACGATGCCCATGCCTGGGTGCTTCGCGGAAATGCCGAGGAAAGAAGTCTGGCGGGCCGTGGGCAGGGAGGGCGAGTCGGCTCCGTGGCCTACTATGACGCCGCCCTCAAGCGTGATCCCGAACATTTCGGCGCCCATCATTATCTGGTTCACTCCTATGAAGGGTTGGGACACTATGACAAGGCAGGCGAGCACGGGCGCAGCTATGCTGAAGCGGTTCTGGGGGTTCCCCATGCCCAGCACATGTATGCCCACGTTCTTCCTCGTCTGGGCAAGTGGGAGGAGGCCTTGTCCCAGCTGGAGAAGGCGGACCGCCTGCAGCGGGAGTATTTCGAGTCCGGAGTGGCGCCCGTCGAGGAATGGCACCACGGTCATAACATCCACGTCATGGGAGCTGTCCAGATGCGAATGGGCAACTATGAGGAGGTGGAAAAGCTGTTTGAAGAATCCTTCCATCTGGAGGCCCGCAGCCTGAGGGATGGCCGCTTTACGGATCCCTGGCTGGGCTATCTGCTGATGCGAGGCCGCTTCGAGGAGGCGCTCAGCGCCGCCCTGGAGGCCGAACAGCGATCCCTGGCGGTGGCGCGCTTGATCGGAGCCGGCCGTGCGGCGGAAGCGCTCATTTCCCTGGGCCGGGTAGATGAAGCCAAACAGGCTCATGAACGCATGAAAGGGTATTTCGAGGAATTTCGCCGTGACACGGCCAATCCCATCTATGAAAGATTGCAGAATCGCTACCAGACGCGAAATTTGGATGCCGTGGAAGCACAGCTGGCTTTGCTGGGGGGTGATCCTGAGCAAGGCGAGGCGACGATCCTCAAATTGGCCGACGGATTTGCCGCCAGCAAGACCCTGGATGGCTGGGTCAGCGGCCTTTTTCGGATGGAGGAACTGGCCGGCGTGGCCGTCCGGGCGGGACGTCAGGAACTAGCCAGGGCCCTGATTGAACGCATGCACCTCATTGATTCGGAATACACCCCTGATATCGCCAAGGCTTTGCAGTAAGCAGGCGCACCACAAAGGCACAAAGAAAATTTCACCACAGAGACACAGAGAAAAAATTAACCACAAAGACACCAAGACACAAAGAAGACTGTCCCAGGGCGGGACGCCCTGAGCCAGACTCTGTCGCTCCTTCGGAGCGAGG
>JAPYTY010000315.1 GCA_029942065.1 Acidobacteriota bacterium
GTCCCCCACTGTCTCTCGAATCTGGCGGAGTACTTCCAGAGAGTGCATCTCATTGGTGGGTCCCTCGATCACAGCAATGAAATCCTCGAACTCCACCCACATGTTGTTCATGTGCATGCTTTCTCCGAAGTAAACGCCATCCGCCAACTCTGAAGGAATCACGTGGATGGTGTCCGCTTGCCCGATCTCCTTGGAGAGTTCTTCGAGGCCTTCGGCAATCTGGAACTGCTCTTCATCGAGCTCCCCGTTGATGCTGATCGAAGACCACTCCCGGACCTGGGTGATCTCCCCCATCTCCTGGGTGCTTTCCTTGAAAGGCAGCTGAACCCCTCCGGCATCCCCGTAGTCGGAAAAGGTTCGCACTTTGGCCACATCTCCATAGGGATTGCGGTCCTCGGTGAATTCCAGGGTGGTGATGAGACTTGTGGCGCCATCCAGAGAGACCTGGTAAGTGGTGCCATCGATGAACTGTAGAGTCACCACCTGGTCTTTGCTCCCTCCTTCAATGGTGCTTCCATTTCCCAGGGCGTGGACCAGGAATCTAGCAATGTCACGATCCCATTCTGTCTTGTATCCGGCCATTTGCTGGGGCTCCAGGGGCCTCAGGGCCGCTCCGAAGACATTCCGATAGCCGCCCCTGTCCCAGTCTGCCACGGTGGGGATTTCCCGATCTCCGGCCAGGTTCACTTCGCGGGGACCCGTGAAATCGATGGTCTGCTTGAAGGGACTGGTCCTTCCGATCAGCAACCGTTCGGTAGTGACATGCCCCTGTCCGAGAGAGGACCTCTGGTTGGTTCCCTCACGATGGATATTTTCGATGCCGTTCAGCGTCTCCAATCCGCCCATGGCTTCAGCCGCTTGTTCGAGCAACTGCCGGCCCTGCTCTGCAGGGGTCGGCTGGGCACAGTTGAGCTGAAACAGAACGAGGAAGGGTACAAGAAGGACCCAAGATAGATGCTGGAGTCTGAATCTAAGCTGTTTCATGGTCTTCTCCTTTAGGTTCTTTATGAAGGTAAATTTTCCGGTCGAGTTCACTGGATAGGACCGATTGTTATTCGGGCCATCCCTTTTGTCAAGATGAGGCGGCTGAAATCCGGGACTTCGACTGGTAGAGGGTTTCCTGGAAAGAATGTGAAGGTGATCCGGCCCAGGAGTTGAGTCCGGGCCGAATTCGGAAGGCCGCTCATAGAGCGGCCGCTACAAAGGCTTGTCTGATCTCAGGCCTCCCTCCGAGATCTGGGTCAGGGGGCAGTCTCATCTGTGTCTTGGTGGTTAAGTCCGTACGACCTTGCCGTGGGCGCACTCAGTGCCCCCCCCTACGCCAGGCTGCAGGATCGTGCCAAATTGGAACGTGAAACGTGGAACCTGGAACGTGAAACGCGCTGGTCGAAGACCAGCGGCCGAGGCGCCTCCCACACTCCGGGCATCGCTCCGAAGGAGCGACAGAGTCTGAATCAGGGCGAAACGCCCTGATTCAGTTTTTTTCTCTGTGTCTTTGTGTCTCTGTGGTGAATTTTTTCTCTGCGCCTTGGTGGGGAGGTTAGTTCCCGAGAGGGCCCCCGATGTGGGTGATTTCGTCATCGGTAAAGACGTAAGGCATGCCCATCGGGTCCATGTCGAATTCCTGCGCCAGAGAGGCCTGGAGCACCCCGATCTCTCCCCCCAGCATGGTCATCAGGGGGCGAATCTTCAAGATGTCCTGCTCGGCAACCGTCAGGTAATCCCGGTCGATAATGATCATGTCGGCCAGCTTGCCTACTTCCAGAGTACCGATCTTGTCCCCTTTCATCACATAATCGGATGCCCAGGAGGTCCACATCTTCAGTGCCCACACCCGGTCAATGCGTTCTTCCGGCTGCCACACCTTCCCATCGTACTGACGGGTGATGGCTTGCCACAGAGCGAAAAAGGGTGGTTGCAGTCCTCCCCCCACACTGCCTTCGGAACGCCGCCGGAAGGCTCCTCCACCAAAATGTTGTCCCACCACTTTGACATCCGATTCGATCCAGGTTTTTAAAGGCAGGATGAAATCGTTGATTTGTGGCCCGTAGTCCGCTACCCAACCGGGTGCTTCACTGATTCGGGAAGGGCCACAGCTCAGGGTGATTCCGTAATCTTTTAATCCCTGGATGATGTCCGGTTGTTTTCCAACCAGATTACAGTGCTCGCTGGTCATGTTGAGGTTGCGGATCTCTTCCATCGACATGCCGTTGTCGGCCCGGGCCCGGTCGATCATCTTGAAATAGGACCGGGCGGCTTCGCTGCCGCACATGTGGACGCCTGCAAGACGCCATCCTGATTTGAGGGCGTTTTCCAGGGTGTCCCACATCAGATCGCCGGGCTGGGGGCACACCTCGCGGGCCTTGATGTGCGGGGGAGCCTGGGTGTCGGGACCTGTGCAGGATTCCGGGTAGATTGAGTCCCAGCGTTCCGATGCCACCCCGTCGATCCAGAAGTAGTCACTTCCTATGCCTTGAAGCACACCGGTCCGCCGGTACATCTGGCGAGTCTGAGCCGGATCGGTGGGCATGCGGTGGACTTCGTAGTGGGCGGCCAGGCGAATCGGCATTTGTCCGAGTCCGGCCAGTGTGGCGTAGCCGCTCATCACCTTCGGAAAGGGAATCCTGGTAGACAGGGTGGTAACACCGATGGATGCCCATTCTTCGGAGACCAGTTTCAAGGCCTGGGCCAGGGTGTTCAAGGGCAGCTGTTCAAGGAAAAGTTCCCAGGTGATGACGGCCATCTCCTGGCTTCCCACCCAGCCGATGCCCGGGATGTCCTCCCCGATGCGGTCCCCGTGCATGGTCTCCTGAATGGAAGCAGAGTATCCGGGCAGGAAGTCATCTAGTAAGTTTAGAGCCTTGGTATTGATGTTGCCCCGGATTCCCGGGCTCATGAGAACCGGATTCTCCGGTGCCCAGATATCCAGAGTGTCCCGGTTGGTCAGACGCCTGCCGGCGGCCCAGAGACGCAAGGCGGTGGGTTCTTCAGGATTGGCTCCCATGTTGACCACTACCCATTGGCCAGGGTCGACTTGCTTGACGGCATCCTGGACCGTTTTCCGGAGAACACTCTGGGTTTCTTCCAGAGTTTTTTCGGCGGTGGCGGAGACCACGATCCCATTGGGAGGGTACTTGAAGCCGAACCGTTCCAGGTGTTTAACAGCTTCACCATAAATGTGCATGTGAGGCTCAATGATGCCGGGAAGC
>JAPYTY010000316.1 GCA_029942065.1 Acidobacteriota bacterium
CAGCAAAAAGGCGTCAGTGTTAAAAGGGTGTTTTTTGTCCTGATTAGGCGGATACTTTGAACAAACTAGTAATGGGTCTGGTGGTGGCAGCGTTTCTCTCGCTGCGGGGGCTGCGGCTCTATCAGGAACTCTCCGCTGAGGAAGCTCGATCCGGTCCCAGTAGGTTTGGAGGGGGACGAACAGCGATGCTGGTGGAGACGGGCGTCCTCCAGTCGCACCAGTTCGAGACAACACTCGAGGTGCTGGGTGAGTTGGAGGCCCAGGCTGTGGTGGAGGTCATGTCCCAGATCAGTGGACGCCTGAGTCAGGTTTCAGGTAATCGCGGGGAGCGCGTCGAGAAAGGACAGCTGCTGGCGGTGGTGGATGACGTGGACCTACGTCAGCAGATCCGTCGTGCCGAAGCCGTTATTTCCGTGTCTCGTGCCGGAGTCAACCGGGAGCGGGTCACCTACGAAAGCCTGGTGACCCAGTTTGAACGCTATAGAGACCTTCATGAGGAATCTCTGATCTCCAACCAGGAACTGGAAGATCTGGAGAGCCGATTGGACGTGGCCCAAGCCCAGGTAGAACTGGCCGAGGCGCAGGTAGGGCAGTCCGAAGCCTCGATGAGGGAACTCCGGGTTCAACAGGAACAAACCCGGATTTTTTCTCCCCTGAAGGGATATATCAGTGCCCGACATCTGGAACCCGGAGCCCTGGTCAGTCCCAGTGTTCCCATTGTGTCTGTGCTGAGCCTGGATCGGGTCAAGACCATCGTCGGGGTTTCCGAGAGCGCCCTGAGGGAGGTACAGGTCGGTTTGAAGGCCCAGATTGAGGTGGATGCCTACCCCGATCTTACCTACCAGGGGACGGTCACCAGAATCAGCCCCTTTCTCAACCCGGAGACCCGAACAGCGGATGTCGAGATCGGGGTCGCGAATTTCGATCATGCCTTGAAACCAGGCATGTTTGCCCGTGTCAAGATCAACGTCAGGGTGGTCCGGACCTCTCCCGGCATCCCACGCTCGGCATTGCTGACCCGAGGAAGTGAAAAGGGAGTCTATTTGCTAGGAGAGGGAATGACCGCCATCTTCCATCCCATCGAAACGGGTCGGATCACCGGCGAGGTGGTGGAGATCATGGGTGGATTGGAAGAGGGTGTTGAATTTATCACCGCCGGGGGGCAAAACGTCAACGAAGGAGATCGGGTGAGGCTCGAAGGCGACGACGAAAGGGGAGGTCGAGGCGGCTTTCGAGGAGAGTCCGGCAGGCCTCCGGGCAGCAGCAGTCAGGGGTCAGCGGTCAGGGGTCAGGGATCAGGGGTCAGCAGTCAGGACGTCCGCGTGTCCCCCGATCAAACCGGGAACCAGGGTGATCGGCCAAGCGGACAGGGGACGAGGGACCGACGCCAATGAACCTTCCCGATCTAGCCATTCGCCGTCCCGTTTTCATCACGGTGATTTTTCTCATCGCCACTCTGCTGGGAGCCATGTCGTTTTTGCAGCTGCCGGTTGACCTGATGCCCGACGTTTCCTGGCCCACCATCACGGTTCAGACGACCTATGCGGGAGTGGGGCCTCAGGAAATGGAGGAGCTGATTACCATTCCGATGGAGAGGGCGCTGTCCTCGACCCCCGGTGTCACGGAGCTCACCTCGACCTCTTCGGAGGAAAACAGTCGGATTCGAGTGTCCATGGAATGGGGAATCGATCTGGACGAAGCCACCGATGAGATCCGAACTCGAATCGATCGGGTACGCGGCCAACTCCCTGAGGACGCCTCCACCCCCACCATCTTCAAATTCGATGCCAGCAGTCTGCCGGTGCTCTTCATGGGTGTTTCCGGCAACATGAACTCACGAGCTCTCCGTGAATTCGCGGAAACTCAGCTCCAGTATCGTTTCGAGCGGATTCCGGGAGTAGCCCAGCTGGATCTTTTTGGGGGCCTGGACCGTGAAATCCACGTCAACCTGAACCGCTCCAAGATGCACGCTCTTCGCATCAGTCCCGTTCAGGTGGTCTCAGCCTTGCGGCGTGAAAATCTAAATGAGCCGGTCGGTCAGGTCGTCGAAGGCGATTTTGAAGTACTGATGCGCACCGAAGGGGAGTTTGTCTCTCTGGATCAGATTCGCCAGACCATGGTGGCTCGGCGGGACGGCCAGTTGATCTCCGTCGAGGATATCGGCCAGGTGGAGGACAGCTACCAGGAGGTCCGCAGCCTGGTTCGGGTCAATGGCTTGCCGGGACTGCGCATGGCCGTCAGAAAGCAGTCGGGGGCAAATACCGTTCAGGTGGCGCGAGAGGTTCAGGAGGAAATTGAAAGGGTCAATCGTGATTTCCCTCAGATTCATGTTGCCACCATGTTCGACAGCTCCAAATTTATTGAAAGAGCGGTTGCCAACGTCCGGGATGCCGCCCTGTACGGCTCGATTCTGGCGGTGATTGTCCTGCTGCTCTTTCTTCGTAATGTTCGAAGTACCCTGGTGGTGGCTATCTCCATCCCCATTTCCATCATTGCCACCTTCGGATTGATGTACTTTTACGGCTTCACGCTCAATACCATCACTTTTGGCGGCCTGGCCCTGGGGGTGGGCGTCCTGGTGGACAACGCCATCGTGGTACTGGAGAACATCTTTCGACACCGCCAGGACGGTGAGGAAAGAAAGGAGGCTTCCCGCAGGGGCACCAAGGAAGTGGCCCTGGCCATCACTGCCTCCACCCTGACCACCATCGTGGTGTTTTTGCCCGTGGTTTTCATGAGTGGGATGTCGGGGGTCATTTTCCAGCAGCTGGCCTGGGTGGTTTCCTTTTCTCTTTTCAGCTCACTTATCGTATCGCTGACTCTGGTTCCCCTGCTTGCCAGCCGGTTTGTTCGGGTCCGGGAGCCCGATGCCGGCAGCTGGACCTACGGGTTCGTCCATACCACCTCGTTGTGGCTCAAGGCGCTGGATCAGAGCTACGCCCGGGGCATCCAATGGTCGCTGCGCCATCGATGGCTGGTTCTCCTCTCAACGGCGGTGGTGCTGGGTGCTACGGTTCTGCTGGTGCCGTTTATCGGATACGAACTGGAGCCTGAGACCGATGAGGGGGAGCTTCAGGTCAATCTGGAGTTGCCCGAGGGCACCCGGTTGGAAGTAACCGACCATTTCATTCAGCAGGCTGAAGACCTGATCCGCGAGAACGTTCCGGAAACGACCAATATCATGGTGGACGCCGGCTC
>JAPYTY010000317.1 GCA_029942065.1 Acidobacteriota bacterium
GATCCGGCAAGAAATCCAGAGCTTGAGCATCAAATGGGACGACACCAACAACCGGATCGCCTCCCTTCAGCAAGGCCTGCAGGAAAATCAGCTGCAGGTCCAGTCTTTACGAGAGGTCCCGGCTTCGGGTTCTTCCATCGAACCGGATCAGGTCTACAGTTCGGTGTACAACGACTACCTGATGGGAAACTACGAGCTGGCCATTGCCGGTTTTCAGGACTTTCTGGTGAATTTCCCCGACAGTGAGTACTCGGACAATGCCTCCTATTATCTGGGGGTCTGCTACCACGAAAAGGGGCGCTTCGAACAGGCCATTTCGGCCTTTGACCAGGCCATCAATCTTTATCCAAAAGCCGACAAAACCCCTCCCGCCTACTACAAAAAAGGTTCCGCCCAAGCACAGCTCCAACTCAACGCAGAGGCGATTGACACCTGGAGGAAGCTAGCCGTCATATTTCCGGAATCTCAGGAAGCAATCCTGGCCGTTCAGGAACTGGAACGCCTGGGAGTGGATATCTCCGAATTCCAGACCCTACCTTAGCCGGGATTTTTAATCACGCAGACTAGAACGGGATATCGTCGTCGGTGACTCCCACATCCATGGCCGGACCGCTCTCCACCACACCGACCGCTTCTTCGCTGGCGGGCCTGGCATCCCCACGGCCGCCCAGCATTTTCATGTCCGAGGCCACGATTTCCGTGGTCTGACGCTTGTTTCCATCCCGATCATCCCATTCCCGGGTCTGGATCCGGCCCTCGATGAAAACCAGCTGGCCCTTGGTCAGATACTGGTTGGAGATTTCGGCTAATTTGCTCCAGGTGACAATTTTGTGCCACTCGGTTCTTTCCTGGGGCTCACCGCTTTGATTCTTCCATTTCTCGTTGGTTGCCACCGAAAAATTTGTCACCGCAGTGCCCGAGGTGGTATGCCTCATCTCGGGGTCTCGCCCCAGTCTTCCTACTAACATCACTCGATTCACCATTGTTTTTCGACCTCCTCTTTTGTCTTGCCTAACTATAACGTTCACCTCTGAAAAAGAACGAAAAAACATGAAGACAGATCCAGAATTCAGAAGCCAGAAAGGAGCATTCGGAGTGCGGGACCAGAACCTTTTCATGAACCGGACCAGGTTCTCACCGTGGTTCGGCGGCGAAGCAATAGAAGAGGCCATTGCCGCCGGTCGACATCAGGTTTTCCTGCGAACAGCCTCGGCTCGGGCGCACCGAGTTCCATGAAATGCTGGTACTGCTCGAGTTGCGGTCGAAGTGCCCCACCTGTGCGCTGCCGTCCGGCCGGCTACTGGTCCAGTTGCTGCAGGTGTGATCAAGTCTGTCGCCATAGGCCCGCCCATCGGTCTGTGACCCGGTCAGGACATCGTGGTAGTTGGGCCGTTCCCCTTCGCCCGGCAGCAATTCACCTTTCTCGCTGAGAGCGGAGGACTTGTTGATCAGGTTTCCCTTGCGTGCCAGTTCTGCCGTGTCGCCGTGCAGGTCGGCGAGATTCGCGGCGATTTGTGATCCTTTGGTACTGAACCAAGGCCCGTTTCCGATGCGGTCGCGTGCATTGACGGCCGGTGTTCCACTGTTGGCCTGTGTGTTCAGATAGGCGCGCCAGGTATGCGCTCCGATGCCTGCTGCTGCGGCAAGGGCCTGGCAATGCTGGTCAGCGCCGTCAAGTTCGCCGAGATCCGCACCTTTGCCGAGTCCGACGCTGGCAAGGAAAAAGTTTGGCGTTCCCTTCGGTGCCGTGACAATCGGGGGGACTTCAGGAAACGGCGGAGCCTGGGCGAGAGCCGGCAGGCTGCTCAAAAAAATGCAAATACCTACAGACAGGGCAATTTTCATGGATGCGTTCCTCATATCTATGCAATTAGGGGAGGATGAGTGCATCTCGACACCGATTCAGAATTTTCATTTTGATCTGAGTTCCCTACAGGCTACACCCCGTTCCGAATTGGCATAATCCTGCTTCTGTTGCAGGGGCACACTCGGTGCGCCCCTACACTCACTTTTCCGTCCTCGCTCCGAAGGAGCGACAGAAGGCTGGTTCAGGGCGGTACGCCCTGGACAGTCTTCTTGGTGTCTTGGTGGTTAATTCTCTTCTCTGTGTCTTTGTGTCTCAGTGGTTCGGTATTCACCTCCGCGTCGTGGCGTAGTAAAGACTGTTAAAGAGAAACTTGTAGGTGCCCCGACTCTGGGCCCGAAACTGGGTCCGGAAAGGAATCAAAATGGTCCTTCCCTTCCCCATCTTGAATTCGGCCAGTGCCGTTTTCTCCACCAGATGGGCCTCGCCGTTGATCCAGCCGCTCAGCAGTAGGTCCCGATCGGGATAGCGGGCGATGGACAGGCCCCGGGTGAGATCCAGAGCCGGACTGTGGCGAAACATCACGGCTGTCTCTTCCCTCATACCATAGCCGATGGGGTGGCTTTTGTTGACCTTCACCCGCAGGAAGGAACCGGGAACGTAGAGATCCTCCGAAGACAAACGTCGTGTCACATCACGTGCGCCCAGTTCCCAGCGGGAAAGGGGAAGTCCCGTGGCGCTGCCCAGAAACAGCAGGGTGCCGCCGGCTTCGGCAAACTCTTTCAACCGGGCAATGCCCTGACTGGCCAGGCCACCCCGGAATTCCTCCGGATAGGGCCCGGACAGCCCGTGCTCGAGGATCTCCGGCTCTTGATCCGGAATCACGATCACGTCATAACGGGAGAGATCTTCTTCCCGGATGTGGCGGTCCAGGAGCCTCTGGTAGGGAAATTCATACTGTTCCAGGATCCATCGGGTCCAGCCCTCGTCCGGGTTGGCGCGACGGCTTTGGTAAATACCGATCCGGGGAGATCTGATGCGCTGCCATGCCAGGGCGGGCCATTTCTCCACCCGGTGCACTTCCATGGGAATGCCTTCGAGCATTTCTCGAAACCGGGATTCATCCAGCTGGGAGCGAGTCATCAGTGTTCCTACCGGGTAACCTTCACCCTCGGCGCGGAAGCCATTGGGAGCCCAGTACACCGGCAACCCCTTTTCGAGCAGCCGGTTGGTGAGGCGAGCAAAGGCATTGCTGGTGTGGGAGAACAACCAGTAAGAACCCGTTCCCCGGATTTCACCGGTGGCAGGGGTGATGGAGCCGAGGGGAGCCAGCACGGCCTGGAAAGGCTGGACGAGTGCAGAACTAGTATGAGCGGGATAAAAT
>JAPYTY010000318.1 GCA_029942065.1 Acidobacteriota bacterium
GCGCAGGATCGAGATGAATTTTCTTCCTGATGTGTTCGTGAACTGTGAGTCCTGCCAGGGAGCCCGGTACAATCGAGAAACGCTTTCCATCAAGTACCAAGGCCATTCCATCGCAGATGTGCTCGATATGCCCATCGAGGAGGCCTATCCGATTTTTGAGAACTTCCCCCGGATTCATTCCCGATTGCGAACTTTGTTGGACGTGGGTCTGGGCTACATCAGGCTGGGCCAGTCGGCCACCACCCTGTCGGGAGGAGAAGCCCAGCGGGTCAAACTGTCCCGCGAGTTGAGCAAGCGCTCCACTGGAAAGACCCTTTATATTCTGGACGAACCCACCACGGGTCTTCATTTCGAGGATGTCAAGAAGCTGCTTGACATCCTCAACCAGTTAGTCGATCGTGGAAACACGGTTATCGTGATCGAACATAACCTTGAGGTGATCAAGTGTGCGGACTGGATCATTGATCTGGGTCCCGAAGGGGGAACGGTCGGCGGCCACCTGGTGGTAGCCGGTCCTCCCGAGAAGGTGATGAGATCAAGAAAGTCTCACACCGGAAAAGCTCTCAAAGCATTGCTTTCCAAAAATGTCCAAGTTTAAAGAGTTCAAACTGGATCAAATCAAAGATTACCCGCTGAAGTCGCGCCCCAGCAAGGTGAATGTAAAGGATCTGGCTCGGCCCCTGGGGGAGGATTCACTGTCTGCTTTTGCCCGTTCACTGCCCCGGGTTCTAGCCGCCGATCACCTGCGCCTTTTGGTCGACCGGATCCGCGAGGCCAGAGAGAGAGGTCGGGCTATTATCTGGGGATTCGGGGGGCATGTCGTCAAGGTCGGCCTGTCCCCGATACTGATCGACCTGATGGAACGGGGATTTGTGACGGCCCTGGCCACCAATGGCAGTGGTATGATTCACGACTTTGAAATGACGCTGACCGGCCATACCTCCGAGGATGTGGAGGAACAACTAAAGACGGGAGCCTTTGGGATGGCCAGGGAAACAGGAGAGTATCTGAATCAGGCGATCATCGACGGAGCCGCCGAAGGGCAGGGAATCGGAGAGTCGGTGGGCCGCTTTCTGGAGCAAAGCGATGCCCCCAATCCGGAGTTGTCCTTGCTGCTGCAGTGCTTCCGTAAGGAAATTCCACTTTCCGTCTTTATCGCTATGGGGACCGATATCATCCACAATCATCCCCGGGCTTCCGGTGAAGCGATGGGAAAGGGGTCTCAGATTGACTTTCGGATCTTCACCCAACGGGTCTCGCTTCTTGACGACGGGGGGGTATACCTGAATCTGGGTTCCGCTGTCATCCTTCCGGAGGTGTTTTTAAAGGCTGTTGCGCTGGTCCGCAACTCGGGGAGCTCCCTCGAGAACTTCACCACCGCCAATCTCGATTTCATCCAGCACTACAGACCCACCCGAAACGTGGTTCAACGCCCGGTAGCCAGGACCGGAACGGGTCTCGCCTTGACGGGACATCATGAGATCATGGTCCCCCTGCTGGCCGCCATGCTGGTCCATGGATAGTTCGTTCCACGTTCCAGGTTCCACGTTCCAGGTGGGCATGGTCTTGTAGCGGCTCTCCGGAATCGGCGCACTGAGGCGCCTCCCACACTAGCAAGGTCTGAGAGGTCAAGAGGGCGTACGGCCGTACGCCCCTACCGATCCAAATTCGACCCCCGCACTCTGCACGAAGGCACGACTTCACCACCGCAACACTTCACCACCGCCCCACCTCTCTATCGGTCCTCCCAGTGGATCACCAGTTCGGTGAAAACGTGCTTGACCTGATCATGGGTCTCGGACAATCGGCTGGAGTTCTCGATGATGTAATCCGCATACCTGATTTTATCCATCAGCGGCATCTGGCTACCGATTCGCTGCATTGCCTGTTCTTCGGAGAACCCTTCCCGGGACATGAGCCGCCTCAGCTGAATCCGGGGATGACAGTACACCACGATAAGGAAGTCGTATTTTCGATAAGATCCGGTTTCCACCATCAGGGCTGCGTCAACCATGATGATGGGTGATCGGGGCTCCTCTTCCGCTTCAAAATCGGAGGTGAGTCTCGCCTCTTCCTGCCGAACCCGGGGATGAACGATCTCATTGAGCTGTTGACGTGCGGGTTCGTCCGAGAAGATGATCCGGCCCAATTTCTTCCGATCGATCGTGTCATCGGGTGCCAGGATATCCTTGCCGAAGCAGTCGAGAATCTCGGAATAGGCCGATGTATCGGGAAGAATCGCCCGATGGGCAATCTCATCCGCGTCAATCGTATACACGCCCAGCTTGTGGAACTCTCGCAGGATATGGCTTTTACCGCAGGCGATGCCGCCCGTTAGCCCGACCTTCAACACAGAAGCGATTTTAACAGAAGACAGAAGAGATAAGACAGGAGACAGAATAAGGAATTCAGAATGAGAGAAAACTCGAATTGCGTGAAACGTGAAACTTGAAACGCGCTGGTCGAAGACCAGCGGGCCAGGTTGATGATAAGATGAGCCTCCTTTTCTTATGGCAAGTCTTTATATTCGAGCATACAACTTGCTTCCGGAACCCCTGAAGCGGCGTATCAATCCTCTGGAGTACGCCATCGAAGCCTTTGTCCGGTCCGCCGGGTTGGAATTGGATCAGGGCGCGGTGGTGCTCGATGCCGGGGCAGGAGAAGTCCGGTTTCGAAGGTTCTTTCCGGATCAGCAGTATGTGGCCCTCGATCTGGCGGTAGGCGATTCGGACTGGGACTACTCTAGGATCCACGTCTGTGCCGACCTGGAGGCCATCCCTGTACCCGATCAGAGTGTGGATAGAGTGCTCAATATCCAGGTTCTGGAGCATGTTCGCGATCCTCAGTCCGTCTTGAGCGAGTTTTTCCGGGTTCTCAAATCGGGGGGATGTTTGTATCTGACGGCTCCCCAGGGTTGGTCCGAGCACCAGCAGCCCCATGACTACTATCGGTTCACTCGGTTTTCACTGAGTTTATTGCTGGAAACGGCTGGTTTCGATGAGATTGCCATCGAGCCGCTCGGGGGCTATTTTCACTACCTGGGACACCGGCTGACCTATATCCCCAAGATTCTGTTTCGGGATAGGGGAGGCCTTGCGCGTCTCTTGCTGCTCCCGTTCGAACTGATCAGTCTACTGGTCTGTTGGTTGATTGGACCCGTCACCTGTTATTACCTGGACCGGTTGG
>JAPYTY010000319.1 GCA_029942065.1 Acidobacteriota bacterium
GGCTGCCCGGAAGGCCTTACCCCCTGCCCATTGGGGCTACTTGGCCACCGGCGTGGACGATGAGGCTACGCTGAGAGCAGACCGAGAGGGTTTCTCGCACTACCAGTTGCGTCCGCGGCGCCTGGTGGACGTCAGCACGATCGACATGAGTATCGATCTGTTCGGGACGCGGTGGGAGACACCGATCGCACTGGCGCCATGTGGAACCATCTTTCATCCCGAAGGGGGATACGCTGTGGCGCGGGCCGCGCAAAAGCGCCAGGCTCTGCAGATTCTCGCGAGCGGCCAGGAAGCGAAACGCCCGATCGAGCAAGTGATGAACGCACGAGGGGGTCCCGTCTGGTATCAACTCTACGCCTCGCAGGACATGGGAGACACGTTGCAGACGGTCAAGCGCGTGGAAAATGCGGGCGCTCCGGTTCTGGTTTGGACCGTCGACAGCCTCGCGGGCAGGAATACTGAGACCACGCAGCGGCTTCGCCGTCTCGATACGCGTCAATGTGCAAGCTGTCATACCACCGCACCGAGGATTGGCCGACCCGGAGGGACTCCCCGGCAGAACCGTCTCACATGGGACGCACTTCCCCGGATCAAGGATGCCACCAAGATGAAGGTTCTAGTGAAGGGGATCGTCACCTCCGAGGATGCGGAACTGTGCGTCCAGTACGGTGCTGACGGCATTGTCGTCTCCAACCATGGTGGACGATCGACGGAAACCGGGCGGGCAGCCGTGGACTGTTTGCCGGAAGTCGTTCGGGCCGTTCGTGGCCGGGTGCCGGTGCTGGTGGACGGAGGTTTTCGCCGAGGCACCGATGTGTTCAAGGCCCTTGCGTTGGGAGCGCGCGCGATCTGTATAGGTCGACCGTATCAGTGGGGAGTCTCGTCGTTTGGTCAGATCGGCGTAGAGACCGTCCTGTCCCTTCTCCAGCGCGAGCTCCATCTCGTGATGGCGCAGTGTGGGACAACTTCCATCGCCGAGATCGGAGCCGCCTCCATCCGCAGGAGATCCTGACGTTTCGTTTGTGAAAATCGATAGGACCCGCTGGCTCGACCCTCGTGGACCTTTTGAGAAGGGTAAACAAGCTATCGGTATGGATTGGGTGACCTTCCACGACCTCCGGCATTTCCGAGCCACTCAATGGGTGCGCCTGGGATTGGATTTACGCACCGTTCAGGGACTCCTCGGCCATTCCAGCCTCCACACAACTATGCGCTATGCCCATTACGTTGAATCCCACGCCATGAGATCGGTCCGGGAGGTGGAATCAATCGAAAAGAGCCAGTTGGAAGAAATTCTCAAGCGGGACGAAAGCGGGACGACAGTCAGTTGAGGTCCACGTTAGAGGAAACTCCCAATCCCCACAAGTGATTGAATATACATGGTGCCCGGGGAGGGGGTCGAACCCTCACGAGGGAAACCCTCACAGGATTTTAAGTCCTGTGCGTCTGCCAATTCCGCCACCCGGGCCTTCGGTGGCCCAATTCTACCATGGGCAAGAAACAGGAGGTGGTGGGCCGTCAGGGAAGTCATCCGGTGCGGCCCTGTCACCGTTCCAGAGGGGCTTCTCACCGCACGAGTCCCCACCAGGGAAAAGGCATGGAACTGCATTTCGGTCTTGAAACGATGGCGGTTTTGATAGATCTTAATGTGTATGAGAACGATTTTCAAGGTATTCACGATCGGAATGGTCCTGGTGAACTCCGGCCTTCTGGTGGAGGGACAATCCGCGCCTCAATTGCCGACCAGCAACCAGGTGAGGATCGAGCTTCCCGACGGGGAGGGGAAAGCCCAGGTCCAGACTCTGTGTACGGTCTGCCATGACCTGGAACGGGTGGTGAATCAAAAAAAGAACCTGGAAGCCTGGCAGGCCACGGTAGCCGATATGCTGGGGAGAATTTCCCCGGACATGGAGAGGGAAAAAATCCTGATCTCCGACTATCTGTCGGCCCACTATGGAGTGGGCACTTCGGACGTCCTGACCCGCCTTCTCTCTTCCTTGAATTCCGGTGATGCGGCGGAGGCGGAGAGTCTGGTTCGGGAAAATGTCGAGCCCCTTCGCCAGGAACTGGACACGATTCTGGAGGAGATGGATCGCGGTTTTGACGAACTGGGTCGGCAGAAGGCCAGGTACGATGTTCTCCAGGGGAAATTCTTTCAGTTCGATACCACCTGGATGCCTCATGAACCCGCCTTCCGTTTGTTCTCCAGTGTGACGGAATATTCCGGCTACCTGAGTCATTTTCAGGCCAAGCGCCTGCGGGTGGAGGGGGCCCGGCACACCACCAGTGCGGATCACTTCTGGGACCTTCAGGACTATGACCAGGCCCTTCGGGAATACAGCGAAGGGACCCGGAAACTGAGGGAGGCGATTCCTCTGGCGGAGGCGGCCGGCAACCTGAAACTGGTGGCCGCATCTTTGACCAACATCGGCTACAACGAAATTTACTCAGGCAACTCGGGTTTGGGGCTGGACGTCTACAAGCAGGCCCTCGAGATTGCCGAGCAGAGGGAGGACGAGATCTTCCAGGGAATGTATCTGCTGAACCTGGGGACCTTTCATCTGTATACGATGCAGCCTCAGGAAGCGCTCGAATTCGCCCTTAGGGCCGAGGAGATGAATGCCAAGATCGGGCGCAGGACCTGGCACGCCAATGCACTCTTGAATGTCGGAGCCAGCTACTTGATGCTGGGGCAGAAGGAAGAGGGGCACAGCTTTTTGCAGAAGGCCTTGCTGAAGGCCGAGGAGGCCAGGGATCGCCGAAGCCACGGAAGGATCCTGTACAACCTGGCTCTGTCCCATTCCCTGTTTGGCCAGACGGCCCAGGCCGCCACCTTAATGAAGGATGCTCTCGAATGGTACGCCCAGAACCCGATCGTGTACAACGACGCGGAACGTACCATGCTCGAGTATCAAGGGTCGCTTTATCTGGTGGGGGCCTACCGCAAGTTAAACGATCCGGAAAAGGTCGAGCACTACGCCACTCAGGCCTCGGCACTGAGGGGCCGGGACCCCCAGAAGCTGGCGGCCTACCTGGTGGATCCCCACCTGAATTTCCTCAAGTGGGACAATTTCAAGAAAGAGCACGGGCTGGAATAGGTAGGAGCGCCGGCCGAAGGCCGGCGCGTTTCACGTTTCAGGTTGGCACGTTTCAGGTTGGCACGTTTCAGGTT
>JAPYTY010000320.1 GCA_029942065.1 Acidobacteriota bacterium
AGCCTGGGGCGTGAGCCCCAGGTTGTTCAGGTCAGATAGAAGAAGAGCCCTGTAGGGGCCGAGGTAGGCCCATTGATGGTTTTCCTACATCGCCCCTACAGGGCTCATTCACTGACAACACCTTCAATCCTGGGGCTCACGCCCCAGGCTATTTCACATTACCCCTTCGGGGTTCATGACTATGATCTTTCGAACCGGGCTTCTGGATTCTTCCGGAGGGCCGGCTCATATGAGCGGCCGCTACAACGATCTTGAAGTGGGCGTACCGCCCCTACATGCCTAATCAGGATGAGGGCGGGTATAAAGTAGGGGCGCACGGCCGTGCGCCCCTACCAAAAGAATTTACGGAGTTCTCCCCAACGATTCTAGACGTCGTGAGCGGGGGAACCGTTTTTGCGCTGGTTCTTTAACGAAATCAGCGAGATGGCCAGGGCCAGAAGAGCCACGGCGCCGGAGCCGATCTGAACCATGCCGGCCGTCAGGAAGGAAGGCCGGCTTACTGTGACCACCGGATAGGGATTTGCCACATCCTCGCCGCGGGGCTCATTCCACCAGACCACGCTGCCATCGGTGTATTCCTGCCACGCATTGAAGGGGTAGACACCGGGCTCCTCCGGCACATTCATGCTCATATAGACCATCTGAAAGGTCTCGACCACAGCCCCCTCACCGGTCCACCAGACCCGTTCCACCAGATCTTCGTCATCGAAGTCCACATGAATGTCCATGCCGGGAATGTCCTGAAAGGAGTTGAGGTCCCCTCCGTTATCACGCCACTCCTGACTCACTTCAATCCCGAACTCCACCACCGGTATCTCCTTTTCAACCGGCGCCCGAACATAGAAGAGTTTGTGGTGAATTCCCGCTTCACTCGTGCGCGGATTGACGCTCACGTGTCCAAACAGGGGCGCGGCAAGGGCCGCCACCAGGATGAAACCCACGATTACGGTGCTTAATCTGGAGATACGCATTCGATCCTCCTCAAGGAATAAAAATTAGCTTCCTTTTCTTAAATGTCACACGATCTAAAAATCGATTCTCAACGCCAACTGAATCTGCCTGGAAGTGGTGGCGGTTTCCCCGATATTGCCAAAGGCTGCATTGGGGAAGGTGCCACTCCCACGTCCAAAGCTCGAGCGAGTCCTTTCAGGTGGGTGAAAATTGGTCCGGTTGAAGACATTGAAGAACTCGGCCCGGAATTGAACACGGGCTGTCTCACCCACGAAAATGCTCTTGAGAATGGAGAAATCCACCGAGGCGAGTCCGGGACCAACGGCGGTGTTGCGCCCAGTGGTCCCAAAATAACCCCGCTCACTAGGCGTAAAGTTTTCCTCGGGGTCTCCAAACCAACGGTTGGGATCGCCTGAATTGGGGCTGTTGTCTTTGCCCGGAATCAGGTCGGGCCGCTCGTCGCAGAAACCACACATTCTACTTCCGCCTTGATTGATCTCGACGGCAGGGCCATCGGCCATTCTCAGGAGCATGTTCATCTGCCAGCCTTCGATCACCTTGCCCCAGGCACCGGTGGCTCCCGCACCAAAGCGACGACCCGACCCAAAGGGCAGATCCAGGCTGGCGTTAGCGCTGAAGGTCTGGGGTGTATTCCAGGCGGAGGGTCCCTTGTCCACGTCGGGATCCAGCCAGTGCATGCCACGGGTATTGCTGGTGTTAAAATCGCCGGGAGAGCCGGTGTAGTTGGAGCCGTTATCCAGGAATTTCTGGAAGGTGTAGGAAAACTGGTAGGAGATACCGGAACTAAATCGTCTTTTGAGGCCCAGCTTCAATCCATGGTAGGAAGAAAACCCATCAAACTGTCGAGCCTGGATCTGGCCGAAAGACGAATTGGGCCGTGGACTACCTGCCGCGATGAAGCGCCGCCCGTCGGCTTCGACGACTCCAGCCGGTACATTGGCATCCACGATACGAGTCAGGTTGTCTCCCTTGGAACCGGAATAGGTGGCCGTCACGGCCGTACTGGAAAAGATCTCGGCCTGGAGGCTCAGGTTCCACTGCATGATGTAGGGCTGCTCGACCTCGAAGGTCTCAGCCACGTTGGGCGCCTGGACGGCGCGATCGGTGATCGACGAGTTTCGCAGCGTGTCCGGGAAGATGATGGTGTCACCCTGTTCAGTGTCATAATCGGACTGAACGGCAAAGGGCTTACCGCGACCCGGTGTCAGAGTGTAGATCCAGGGAAGCAGTTGATCATGGAACAGCCCAAAGCCGCCGCGAACCGAGTACTTGCCACTCCCGGTGGGATCCCAGGCAAACCCCACCCGGGGAGAGAAGTTCTTGAGGGATGGGTTTCGATTAAACAGGTTACCCCCGATGGTCGGTTCGGTCTGGCCTGCAGTGGTGATCTTGCCAATAATATCGTTCACCTCGGTGGGGTTGGTGATGAACTCGTGCCTCAATCCCAGATTGAGAGTCAGGTTAGGAGAAACCTGGAAATCATCCTGAAGGTAGAGTCCGATCAAATTTTGGCGGATACCGGTGGTGTAGGGAGTACTGAAAAAGTGTAACGCGGAAAAGACCTCATTCACCAGAAAATCGTTCAAGGTGAGCCAGGTATAACTCCCCGGAAAGCCTGCCTGGTTGGCCGCGTTGTATTGAAAACGGCTCCAGCTGACGCCCATCTTCAGGGCATGGTTGCCCCGAGTCAACACCAGATTGTCCATGGTCTGAAATAGATTCTGGGTATGGCGCTGGGGCTCGCGAGTGGAGTTGCCGAACTGGTTGATCGGCCCCCTCTCGGTGATTCGGAGCAGGCCAAGCAATCCTTCCCGGTCCGGTAACATGAAAAGCGAGGGGTCAATGTCGAAATTGGGAACCTCGATGTCGTGAATCCGGGTGCGGTTAAAGGCAAAACGGAGTTCATTGAGCAGGGTGGGAGAGAAAATATGCTTCTCTTCCAGGGTCACATACTGGTTTCGGGCAATACTGTCTCCTGCGTAGAGATACTGCTCCCGCCAGCGAAGTCGGTCCGACCAATCAAGCGTATAGCGGACAAAAAAGCTGTCGTTGTCCGAGATCTGGTGATCGACCTTGCCCAGGTAGTAATTTTCATTGAGAGGCCCCGGGGCCGGGAAGGAAAACTCGGCCGTTCCGTCCCCAAAATCCTGTCCTGTGCCGACCGGCCAGATATCG
>JAPYTY010000321.1 GCA_029942065.1 Acidobacteriota bacterium
ATTTGGCTTTTAGCCGGCATCAGCAGGATATCATCGAAAGTAAGTGCTTCGGGTATCCCCATGGACGGATTATAGGGATCGGACCTGGATGTGTCAATTAACCGATTTGAGTCCCATGGTACAATCTTTTGGCATGTTCAATACCATTTTGACAAAAATTATCGGTAACCAGAACGAGCGCGAGTTGAAGAAAATTCATCCTGTAGTGGAACGCGTAAACGAGCTGGAAGCGGAAATTTCCAGTCTCTCTGATGCCGATCTAAGTGCCAAAACGCCCGAGTTCAAGGGACGCCTCAAAGAGGGCGAGTCGCTCGATGATCTTCTTCCGGAGGCCTTTGCAGTGGTTCGCGAGGCCGCCAAAAGAACGGTCAATATGCGTCATTTCGACGTTCAGCTGATTGGTGGACACGTTCTTCATCAAGGCAAAATCGCGGAAATGAAGACGGGTGAGGGCAAGACCCTGGTGGCAACCTTACCGGGTTACCTCAATGCTCTTCCCGGCAATGGGACTCATCTGATCACGGTCAATGATTACCTGGCCCGACGCGATGCCGACTGGATGGGGCCCATTTACACGTTCCTGAATCTCAGCGTGGGAGTCGTTCAACACGACATGCCCGAGGAGGAGCGCAAGGCCTCCTATCGATCCGATATCACCTACGGAACCAACAACGAGTTCGGTTTCGACTACTTACGCGACAACATGAAATATTCCGGGTCGGATTGCGTTCAGCCGACCCACAACTTCGCCATCGTTGACGAGGTGGATTCCATTCTCGTTGATGAGGCTCGCACCCCGTTGATCATCAGTGGTCCTTCCGAGGAATCCACCGACAAATACTACAAGATCGATAAATTGATCCCACGGCTGGTGCGGGAACAGGACTACAAAATCGATGAAAAAGCCCGTACGGTGGTCCTTCAAGACCCGGGCATCGAAAAAGGAGAACGCTTTCTCGGCATCGACAATCTCTACGATCCCCACCACATGGATCTGGTCCATCACATCCAGCAAGCCCTGAAAGCACACACCCTGTTCAAAAGAGATGCCGATTACATGATCAAGGAGGGTCAGGTCGTTATCGTCGATGAGTTCACGGGGCGTCTGATGCCCGGCCGGCGCTACTCCGATGGCCTGCACCAGGCACTGGAGGCCAAGGAAGGGGTCCGCATTGAACGAGAGAACCAGACCCTTGCCACCGTCACCTTTCAGAATTACTTCAGGATGTACGACAAGCTGTCCGGTATGACGGGAACGGCGGAAACCGAGGCCGCCGAATTCGACAAGATCTACAAGTTGGAAGTGGTCGTCATCCCCACCAATAAGCAACTGATTCGCCAAGAGTACCCGGATGTAGTTTACCGGACGGAACGGGAAAAATTCAATGCCGTGGCCGACGAGATCAAAGAGCTCAATGCTGCGGGACAGCCGGTACTGGCGGGGACCACGTCCATTGAAAAATCGGAAAGACTCTCAGCCCTGCTGAAACGACGCGGCATCAAGCACGTCGTCCTCAACGCCAAATACCACGAGAAAGAAGCGGAAATCGTTTCCCAGGCTGGCAAGAAGGGAATGGTGACCATTGCCACCAACATGGCCGGTCGAGGCACCGACATCATTCTGGGCGGGAATCCGGAATTTCAGGCCAAAATGACATTTCGGGCTCGTCATCCCGACCCGGAAGAGCAGGAGGATGAGTATCGTTCGGAACTGGAAAAGATACTTCCCGATTGGCAAAAGGAGCACGATGAGGTGATCGATCTGGGCGGAGTGCATATCATCGGGACCGAACGCCATGAAGCTCGCCGCATCGACAATCAGCTTCGGGGACGGTCCGGCCGGCAGGGCGATCCGGGGTCCAGTCGTTTCTATCTGTCTCTGGAAGACGACCTAATGCGGATCTTCGGATCCGAAAATATTTCCAGCCTCATGCACAAACTCGGAATGGAGGAAGGTGTTCCCATCGAGTCCAGGCTCATCACCAAACAGATCGAACGCGCCCAGAAACAGGTGGAAGCCAGAAATTTCGAGATCCGGAAACATCTCCTCGAATATGACGACGTGATGAACAAGCAACGTGAGGAAATCTATCGATTTCGCCGGGATCTGCTGGCGGAACAGGACCAGAAAGAATACATCCTGGGCCTGGCCGAAGACATCCTCATCGAATTCCTGGATTCCTACGCCCATCTGGACATGAATCCGGACGACTGGGATCTGGAAAATTTGAAGGTCAACTTAAGACGTGTCTTTGCTATTGACCTGCCGGACCAGGCCAATCAGCTGGCCCGCTCCGAACTGGAAGAACAGCTGCTCGATCGGGTCAAAACCAGATACGACGACAAGGAAAAAGACGTCGGTGCTGAGATGATGCGCTGGTACGAACGAATGGTCATGCTGCAGATCATGGACCAGCAATGGAAAGATCATCTGCTGGCCCTGGACCATCTCAAGGAAGGCATCGGACTCAGGGGCTATGGACAACGCGATCCCCTGGTGGAATACAAACGGGAATCCTTCGGTCTGTTTGAAGACTTGTGGAACCGGGCCACCGAAGAGATGGTAAAGATGATGTTCCTGCTGCGACCCATTTCAGAGGACGACGACCGGGAGCTCCTGACGGCCAGGCAAAGAAGGCAGCAGGTCACCTACTCCGGACCCGAGGACGCCTCCCCAAAGGCCTTGCAATCCAGCCAGCCTATGGATGACCGAACGGCAGCAGCCGTGAAAACTGTGGTGCATGCCAATCCCAAGGTTGGCCGCAACGATCCCTGTCCCTGCGGTTCCGGAAAGAAACACAAGAAGTGCTGCGGGAGGTGAGGGCGGCGCTGGTCTTCGACCAGCGCGTTCCACGTTCCAGGTTCCACGTCACCGGAGAGGGGGTCGGCGCTCAGCTTCCAGACTCGTTCTTATAGTCCGGGAGTGTGGAAGGCGCCTCAGTGCGCCGAATCCAGAAGCCGCTCATAGAGCGGCCGCTACAACTTGGGCGAAAATCCGAAGTCCGAATTTCTGAATCCAAAACTTTAAGACCTGAATGGTTGTGGTTCTCTGCGTGCGAAGCACGCTTCTCCACGCGGAGCATAAGCGACGCGTTTCTCCACTCCGAGCGC
>JAPYTY010000322.1:0-2472 GCA_029942065.1 Acidobacteriota bacterium
GTCGACGATTTGGGGCAGGCCTTTCAAAAGCATGTAATTGCGTTTCCACAAGGCTGAATCCATCTCCGGCGATCCGGAGATGGATTTTCCGGATTCCACCGATCGGGCGATGCCCGTTTGTGCGGTGGCCACCGCTCGATCACCGATCGTGATATGGCCGGCGGCGCCCACCTGCCCGCCTAACATGACATGATCACCCACTCGGGTGCTCCCCGCCAGCCCCGCCTGCCCCGCCACAATGGTGTGCCGGCCGACTTGGGAGCCGTGTCCGATCTGGACCAGGTTGTCGAGTTTGGTGCCTTGACCAATGCGGGTCTCCCCCACTGTGGCTCGGTCGATACAGGTATTGGCGCCCACTTCGACGTCGTCTTCCAGAACGGCAATACCCGATTGCCTTATCTTGTAGTAGGTTTCATCTGCTTTCGGAGCAAAGCCGAACCCGTCTGATCCCAACACCGCTCCGTTTTGCAGAGTCACCCGGTCTCCGATCCTGCAGTACTCGCGGACCACGGAGTGGGCATGGGCTAGAAAGTCGTCGCCTATCTGAGCGTATGGATAAATGACGGCGTGGGGATAAAGCACGGCGTTGTCGCCCAATTGCACGCCTTCGCCAATAACCGTGTTGGCCCCGATGGAGTAGTTTTCGCCGAGGGTTGCGCTATCGGCAACGGTGGCGGTGGGATGGATTCCGGGAATGGGTTCCGGTGGTTGATAAAACAGTTCAATGGCCTGAGCGAAGGACAGGTAGGGATTCTCGGAGATCAGGGTGGGAATGGAAGTCGAGGGCGCTTTCGAGGATAGCACCACGGCTCCAGCACGAGTGGTTTGGATCTGACTCAGGTACTTTGGGTTGGATACGAAGGTCAGCTCGTCTTTTTTAGCCGCTTCAATTCCAGCCACGCCGTTGATTTCGATTTCCTGGGATCCGCGCAGCTCGCAACCCAGCTTTTTTGCTATTTCTCCCAGCTTCATGCCTTTATTGATACCTCAAAAAAATGTTTCAGGTAAGAATGATAACGTGAGATTGGTAAGATTGGGAACAGAATACCGATATTTCTTCACTTCTGATTCGTCTCAATAAGATCATGGCTCAGTCTGCTCAATCGGCGCGCGCCGCGGGAAAAGTCAGTATTGCTGTTTTCCTGAGCCGGGTCCTGGGACTGGTTCGCGATCAGGTATTCGCCAATCTTTTCGGTGCCGGGCTGTTTAATGATGCCTGGCTTGTGGCTTTCCGGATTCCCAATCTGTTGCGGGACCTCTTCGCCGAAGGAGCTCTCAGCGCCGCTTTGGTTCCCACCTTTACGGAGTACCTGCACAAGAAAAGCCGGGCAGAGGCCTGGGTACTGGCAAATTCGGTTCTGAGTGTCTTGCTGGTGCTTCTGGGGGGATTTGCACTTCTTCTCCCTTTCATCGCCGAGCCTTTTGTCTATTTACTGGCTGCCGGCTTTGCCGAGGTCCCGGGGAAGGTGGAGATTACCTCGAACCTGATCAGGATTCTATCGCCGTTCCTCATGTTGGTGGCCATGGCTTCGGTTGGGATGGCGATTCTCAACACGTTTAACCATTTTTTCGTTCCGGCGCTGGCTCCGGCCCTTTTCAACGTTGCGGTGATCGGGTCAGGACTTTTTCTGGCGCCGCAATTTGAAAAGTGGGGGATTTTGCCGATTTACGCCATGGGAACTGGAGCCCTGCTGGGAGGCTTGCTGCAGTATCTGGTGCAACTGCCTCTCATGCGCCGGCACGGATTTCGCTTCGCGTTTCGGCTGCTTCTGAGGCACGAAGGACTTCGAAAAGTCGGCAGGCTCATTGCTCCGGCTATCGTGGGGGTGAGTGCGGTCCAGATCAACGTGCTGGTCAACACTCAGATTGCCTCTTTTCTCCAGGAAAACGGCCCCGTGTCCTGGCTCAGCTATGCGTTTCGTATTATTTATCTTCCCATCGGACTGTTTGGGGTGGCGGTAGGTGTGGTGAATCTGAAAGAAGTCTCGATTCTTGCCGCTCGGGAAAATTGGGAGGAATTGAGGGAGACGGTGGCCAATTCCATCAAACTCATTTCCATCATGGCCGTGCCATCATCGGTGGGATTGATCGTCCTGGCGATACCGGTGGTGGATGTGCTCTTCGAAAGGGGTGGATTTACGCCCACCGATACCTTGAACACGGGATACGCGGTGATTTGCTACTCGCTGGGGCTTTTTTCCTATAGCTGCATGAAGGTCTACGTTCCCACCTTTTATGCCCTGAACGATACCCGTACCCCGGTGCGGATCAGTATGTTGGCCGTCCTCAGTAATCTCGTCATCAATCTCATTCTGGTTTTCTGGGTTCTCCCTGAAGGCTATCGTTTTGTGGGCCTGGCTTTGGGAACCGCAGTTTCCGTCACCTTGAGTTACATCTTGCTGGCAAGGAGTTTTTGTCAAAAAATGGGTTCCCTTGAAGCCTATCGGGTGGTTCCAACCTTTTTGAAAACGG
>JAPYTY010000322.1:2482-3108 GCA_029942065.1 Acidobacteriota bacterium
CCGCTGTTATGGGACTTCTTGTCCTGTTTCTCAACCGGTATTTTCACAATTTGTGGGAGGAGATGAATTTGTGGCAGGAATTGATTTCGTTGGCAGGGTGCATTCTGGCGGGGATAATCAGCTATTTTGGCTGTTGTCATCTGATGCGTGTTGAGGAAACCCGCGTTATCTTCGGCTGGTTGAAAAAATAATGCAGGAGAGAGCCTTTCGGAACTATCTGAATCACCTTCAAGTGGAGAGAGGTCTGGCCGTCAATACCGTTGATGCCTATCGACGGGATATGCTCGACTTCTTTGCATTCCTGGGATCAAGAGATCGGGACCTGGAAGATGTTGGGAAGCAGGACCTGGGTCGATACATTCAGCACCTTTATGGGCATCTCTCTGCCCGATCAGTAATGCGAAAAATCGTCAGTTTAAGATCCTTTTTCCGTTTTCTCCTGCTCGATGGCTACCTTCAGGCGGATCCTGCCGAGACCCTGGAATCTCCCAAAACCTGGCACACTTTGCCCACCTTTTTGAGTGAGGAGGAGGTCGAACAACTTCTTGAGCAACCTGATTTAAAGACGCCTCACGGTCTACGCGACCGGGCCATGTTGGAGGTGCTCTATGCCGCGGGGTTAAGGG
>JAPYTY010000323.1 GCA_029942065.1 Acidobacteriota bacterium
GGCCACTCGAGAACGAATCATGATGGGATGCTCCCGGACGGCACTATCGAACTGTCTTCGGTTGATCTTCCCCGTATAGAGCCAGGTACGGACGGTTCCACTTCGATTGTCAGCACCCGCCTCAAGATTGACGGAGATCCACTGGCCTTCTGGGATTTGCTGCACGCGAATGGCGTTGAGGATGGATTCCCGAAGTTTTTTGGCCGTGGCTTCGGCGGTCGATTCCGCCGTCACGGTGATGTTTACACTGGGATCGGTCAGGCCCACCTGAGGGCCGTAGCGGGCAGCCGCCGAAGAAAAAATATGAAAGTGGGTCTGAACCAAACCGGGAATCACGGTCCTGCCTTCGACATCCACCGTCTGGGTCCGGGGACCCGCCAGACTTCTCATTTCCTGGTCCGTCCCCAGGCTCATGATTCTCTTTCCCTTGATGGCCATGGCCTGATGGATGTGTCCCGGGGTGTCGGGAACAATGCTGCGATCATCCATGGTCGCGACCTGGCCATTGAGCACAATCAGATCCGCATAACCATGCCGACCCACTAACTCGGGCAGTTCCTGGGCCAACCCGGAGCCAGCCGCCAACAGCATCACAAGAACCATCACAGAAGGTTCTTCTTTTTTCACGTCGACTCCTTTGGGTAGGTTGACTTTCTCCAGTCTGATACGCGACACACCTCCCCCACGCACCCTGTCAAGGACCTCGAGAGTCGGTGGAGGCGGGAACCAGCCAGTTTAAAGATTCAGTGCAGTTCGGGCTTGATTGAGCACTTCATCGATGCCGTCAAGCGTGTCGCCGTTCAGCGGCTTGTAGATCTGCTCCAGGTATTCACGAGCCTGGCCGGCGTAGTCCTTGCCCAGAACAACGGCCTTGGCCAGGGCACTCTGAGCATCCTCCAGCCGCTGCAATCTCCAGAAGCTCAGTCCGATATAAAGATGGACAAAGTCATTCTGGGGCTGGAACCTCAGCACTTCGCTGTAGTTGGCGATAGCCGTCGGATAGTCCTTTTTCACATAGGCGTCACGCCCGCGCACCGAAAAAGCGGTGGACTTCACGCCATCCCACTGCTCCGCACTCCAACCAGGGGGAGAACTGTTCGGAAATGCTCCCAGCACCACGTTGTAATATTGAAGAGCCTTGTCGGTTTCATTCTGACCGGCGTAGTGAGCTGCCAGCCAGTAGGCGAAATAAACCCCATCCTGAGGACCCAGGACGTCCAGGGTCAGGGCACTGTACTGGACGGCTTTGGCCGCATTGTTGGTGGCGATGTAGCTTTCCGCCAGTATACGGCCAATTTGAGGGTCAGGATTGGCCGCGTACAGCTTCTCACCATACTGAATAATCTTGGGATGATCCTGGCTTTGGGTGGCGGCCTGCAGTTCCTTGGCGATCAGGGCCGGACTGTCGGGATACAACCCCATCATCTTGCCCACCAGGGCATCAGCGGCACTGTTGTTGCCGGCGGCCCGGAAGTCATCGGCCGTCTGACTGAAAAAACTCTCGAAGTAGGGCAAGATCTTCGACTTTGGGTGCAACTTGGTCCTGAAACTCTCCAGCTGGGCCTCCCGCTGGGCCGGATCGGAGTTCTTCATGATCTCTTGTGTCTGCTCCAGATGCTTGGAATAGGCCCAGTCCGACTCCGGCGGAACTCCCTCGGGAAGTTCGATCGGATCCTGGCCCATGAGGAACCAGGTCTGGGTACACGTCACCAGGACAAATAGGAAAACCAAACGTTGATAGGATCGCAGCTTCATCGAGCCCTCCTCCTCTCTCAAGGGGTCTGAGTGTAAATCTGTATATCCAGGAGAATTATTCAAGTTCTTGCCAGGAATGGCAAGTTCGTTTTTGGATTTTTTGTTTTGGCCTGGAGGAGGGGGGTCGGGCGGCCGCTCTATGAGCGGCTCTTCACATCGCCCCTACAGGGCTTCTTTGCTTGCCAACCCTGAAATCCTGGGGCTCACGCCCCAGGCTATTTCACCTCGCCCTTTCAGGGCTTCGGCCTGGTTTCGGATTTAGGGCTTCGGAATTCGGATTTTCATTTCAGAGGCAAGGACGTTGTAGCGGCCGCTCAAGCCTGACTATCTCATACCCGCTCTACTGCATCGGCGCCATGATCCGCCCTGAGGCACCGAAGGCGTCAAGGCAAAGCACAATCAGCACCAGCGGCATCAACCACCGTACGCTGGTGCCCCTGTGTCGTTCACCCCGGGACGTTCCCCTTTGCTCAGCACTTTGGGCGGTCTTGTCAGGTCGTCATGAGATTACTTGCATGTTTTGTGAGCCTGGATCATCAATAGTCCAGGCTATACTTGGATCAGGAACGCTGCCACATTGTAACAATTAATCTGACACCGGTGCACAATGGACTCATCCCGAAAACGATGGTCCGAGTTGAGGCCAGGGAAAGGCGTCCCCGGGAGTTGACCTCCTCCTGTGGAAAGCTCTATCTTAAGTAGCTTCATAAAAAGCAGCCCATGAATTTGAAATTTTTGACAATAGGTTTATTGAGTTTCCTGCTTCCTTCCGGCCTGACGGCCGCCCCTCGCTCGGTGGTAGCCGAGAGGACCGAGACGCCCCCGATTCTGGACGGCCGGGTCGACGAAGAGCAATGGAACCAGGCCGAGGCTGCCTCCGAGTTTTTCCAGCAATGGCCCGTCCAGGGCGCCCCTGCCTCGGAGAAAACCGAGGTCCGCTTCCTCTACACCGAGGAGGCCCTGTACATCGGCGTTATCTGCTTCGACAGCCAGCCCGATCGGATCGTGGATACCCAGAGCCAACGGGACGGTGATCTGAACAATTCCGACTCCGTCTTGATCATCCTGGATACCTACCACGATCGACAGAACGGCTTTCTGTTTGGGACCAACCCCTCCGGAATTCAATACGATGCCCAGATTTTGAATGAAGGAGTCAGCGGAGGGGAAGCGGCCAGGACCGGAGGGATCGGGCGTTCCGCCACCTCCACCTCGCAAAGAGGCAATGTAGCCGCTTTCAATTTGAACTGGGATACCACCTGGGCGGTGCAAAGCAGCCGAACCGAGCGGGGCTGGGAAACCGA
>JAPYTY010000324.1 GCA_029942065.1 Acidobacteriota bacterium
GTTTGCGTGGCCCATCAAAAGTCGTGGCCAGCGAGACGCCATCCACCTGGACCACCGAATTGGTCACGAACCCTGCCCCTTCAATCACGATTTCAAAACCCCGACTCCCCTCGATAACCTTATGCGGAGTGATGGCACTGATCTCAGGGACCGGAGTTGCCATGGTGCCCACCCGCAGGGGTTGGACAAAGGTAAAAAACTCTGGATGATATCCAAAATCGAGGAACTCTCCTCCCTTCATCACACGCTCGATCTTCTTGGTATTGGCGATATCCCCCAGGGGATCGGCCTCCAGAATCAAAAGATCCGCAAAGTTCCCGGCCTGGATGGACCCGACCTTCTGGTTTCCCCGGGCCCCTTTGAACCCCGCCAGCATATCGGCGGCCCACGAGGTTGATGACTGCAGGGCTTGCATGGGCGTCAAGCCGGCTTCGACTAGAAGTTCCATTTCGTGATGCATGCCCGGACCTGGTGTGGCGACACCTGCGGCGTCGGTACCGGACACAATCTTGCCTCCCAGCTCAACATAGCGTTTCACGAAACGCTGCACGTTGCGTCGTGCTTCCTGGAATTCCTCGAGGTCTTCAGCTGAAAGCTTGGCAACCAGTGGCAGGTGTTCGTAGCGGGAAGAATAGCCCTTGATCTGGCGATGCCTGAGAAGCAGCATCTCTCCCGCAGTTCTGGGGAAATACGACAAATCCGGATCGCTCAGCATCACGTAGACTTCCTGCTCTCTCTGCTTGGCTCCCGGGCTCAGAGAACCCCACTCATAGACCAGCGTGGGGTTCAGATAGACATCGCGGCTGACCGCCTTGCGGATCAGCTCGTCCAGATCCTCCCCTTCTCTCAGGTAGGTTGCCCAATGCAGGAACCGGCCCTTCTTGAAATCCTCCAGCTCCTGGGGGGACATCAAGGGAAAGGAGAATCCCCAGACGTGCTCGGCCACGTCCATCCCCGCATCAACCGCATCGGATGAATGCTGGGTGTGGCTGAAAACGGCCAGTCCCGCTCGATGGGCTTCCTCGACAGCCCACCGGAAGACCTGGCTGATGTCGTCTCGGTACTGGGGAAACCAGGCCACATCCGGCTCATTGGCCAGATATTCACGCATCCGATTCCGGACCTGGTCTCGGGTCATACCCGGGGTCAGGCTGGAATTCCCTCCCGTGTGAAACACCCTGGGAGTACTCAAACTGGTTTGTGAGTTTACTCTCTCTTCCTTGCTCGCATTGGCCTGAGCCATGACCGAGGTCACACCATGGTTCATGTACACCTCACCCATCCAGGCACCCCAGTGAACGTGGGTGTCAATAAGTCCGGGAATAATAAACTTGCCGGAGACATCCAGGACGGTGGCTCCCGCAGGATAATTCGACCCTGACCCTGACGAGACCGACCTGATCTCATTCCCTTCGACTACAACCACAGCATCGGAAAGCGGCGTCCCACCGAGGCCGTCAATGACAGTGGCTCCCTCGAGTACCACGACGTTCGAGGACTGCTGAGCATGACTCAAAGGGCCCAGGAACAAACAGGCCCACAGGAAAAAGACTGCTTTGCCAAATTGTTGCATGATGTTTACTCCAAACTTGCTCACCGTACCATCGACGAATCCACCTTCTTTCCAATCAGCGCCCCATCTAGCTACCTCTATAAATACTTTCTTTTCAATAACCCGGCAAGCAAATTCTGCCCACCCCTGCATGAACTCACTCCCCCACGACCGTTCGACCTCACGAATGCACAAATGCACGAATGCACGTAGTGGACAGCCCTCCGACGGGTGGCATAAAATGGGGCTGTTCGAACATTTAGAAAGGACTTGAATTAGAAATGTTCTTCGACCCCATGTACTTCGTTTTCATTATCCCTGGATTAGTCCTCTCCCTGTGGGCCAGCTGGAGAGTCAAGGTCAACTTCAAGAAATATTCCCGGGTACAATCCTCGCGTGGGCTCAGCGGAGCACAGGCGGCTGCCGAACTCCTCCAAAGAGAGGGCATTCTGGATGTTCAGATCGTCCGAACTGGCGGAAAACTGTCCGATCACTACAATCCCCTCACTAAAAAGCTCGCTCTTTCAGAAGAGGTTCATGATTCGTCCTCCATCGCGGCAATCGGCGTGGCCACTCACGAGGCCGGCCATGCCATTCAGCATGCACGGAATTATGCACCCTTGTGGATTCGTTCTCTGCTGGTACCCACCGCAAAGATCGGCTCCAGCATTGGCTATATGGTCATGTTATTCGGGTTGTTTCTCGCTTCGACCAATATGATCCTGGTTGGAGCCGTACTCTTTTCGATGGTGCTCCTTTTTCAGATCGTGACGCTGCCAGTCGAGTTCGATGCCTCGAGCCGCGCCAAGGCTCTGGTCGTGGAGCATGGGATTATTCTGCCTCAGGAACGAGTCGGCGTGGATGCGGTTCTCAATGCAGCCGCCCTGACCTACGTTGCTGCCGCCATCAGTACCTTGTTCACTCTTCTTTATTTTTTATGGCGTTCGGGACTGATCGGAGGAAGACGATAACGCGTCCGGTCGCTTTTTCAGCTTGCAACCATTGTTCAGATAGATTAAAAACAGCCAGGCGACAATACACGACCCTTAGCTTGCGAATCATATACGGCAATCAATTTAAATGAGATACAAGGAGAAAGACATGCAACGATTCTTAACCCTGTGCGTTTTAGGACTCCTGATCCAGGGAGTGGGCTTCTCCCAGCAGATTCCCGAACTGGTGGCGGAACACGGTTACGCCGACATGGTCTTGACCAATGGAAAGATCGTGACGATGGATGATTGGAGCACCACCCCTGATACCCCCGGCAATATCCACCAGAGCATGGCCATCAAGGGTAAAAAGATCATGGCACTGGGAAGCGATGGAGAGATGAGACGATTGGCCGGACCCGACACCCGATTTGTTGATGTTCAGGGTCACACCGTCATTCCTGGCCTCATCCAGACTCACTACCATCTCTTCGGTCCCGCCGCCAGCCGCTACGGCCCTGAGGTGGGACTCCTCGACCCAAGCGTGCAGCTCACCGTGGAAG
>JAPYTY010000325.1:0-713 GCA_029942065.1 Acidobacteriota bacterium
GCCTTGTTGTTGCCTGTCTCCTGGAGCGTTTTCAAGATCAGCTCCTTTTCCGCATCTCGCGCAGAGGTCCCCACCGGCAGAACACGCTTCTTGGAGGCATCCTCTGGCTTCTGGATATAAGCAGGCAGATGGGATGTCTCGACCCACCGGCTCCGGGCCAGAACCACCGCCCTCTCCAGTACATTGGACAGTTCTCTGACATTGCCGGGCCAGGGGTAGGCCGTCAGTTTCTCCAGGGTCTCCTCCCGGACACCCTGGACCTCGGCATCGTGCTTTGAATTGAACCGGGACACGAAGTGCTGCACCAGCAGGGGAATATCCGTCTTGCGCTCTCTGAGGGGAGGAAGATGCAGGGTAAAGACGTTGATTCGATAGTACAGATCTTCCCGCATCCGGCCTTCCTGGACGGCTCGGTCGGGATCCCGGTTGGTGGCGGCCAGAACCCGGACGTCCACCGTCAGCTCCTCCTTTCCTCCCAGTCGCCGAATCCGGCCGTCTTCCAGGACACGAAGAAGCTTGACCTGCAGCGCTTCGGCCATTTCCCCGATCTCATCCAGCAGCAAGGTGCCCTGATGGGCCAGCTCAAAGCATCCCTGACGCAAATGAGTGGCTCCGGTGAAGGCGCCCTTCTCGTGGCCGAAGACCTCGCTCTCGACCAGTTCCGAAGGAATGGCGGCAGCATTGATGGCAACGAACGGGCCGTCACACCGAGG
>JAPYTY010000325.1:723-3022 GCA_029942065.1 Acidobacteriota bacterium
TCATGGATGGTTCGGGCGGCCAGTTCCTTCCCGGTTCCGCTCTCTCCGGTGATCAAAACAGAAACATCGGTGGGAATGACGCTCTCGATCAACCGGTAGACCTTTTTCATCGCCTCGCTTTTCCCAACAAAGAGCCCGAAACCGGAATCCTTTTCCAGCCTGGAGGTGAGGCGAGTGGATTTTTGCTGGAGCTGAATTTCACTCTCGGCCGCTTTCAAGATGGCCTTCAGTTTCGAGTAATCCAGCGGCTTGGTCAGGAAATCGTGAGCCCCCTGCTTGATGGCTTCCACCGCAATGTCCACCGTGCCATGAGCGGTCATCAATACGATGGTGCGAACCGGCTCATCCGCCATCAAGGAGCGCAGCAGTTCCAGACCGGAGGTCTCCGGCATGACCACATCGGAAATCACCAGCTTCGGGTTATAAGAACGGACCAGATCCCTGGCCTGGCCGGCATCTTTGGCCTGCTTAACCCGATAGCCCCAGCTCTCGAGGCGGATTCTCAAGACCTCACGGATAGCGGCATCATCATCCACCACCAAAATTTTCATGCGCTTGTTTGCCATGGTTCCTTAGCCCGGGGAACATCCCGGTTCCCGATATCAGGTAAATTTTCCCTGAAAGGGGGGGAGCAATGCAAGTCGATGGTTCCAGGAATTGCAATTTAAAGCGCTGATTACAAATAAGATACAGTTAAATTAAAAAGTTTGGCACCGAGTTTGCTATTACCCACCCCAGAAAGGAAATCACGGTAGCGCGAAGGTCGCAGCTACCTACCTTGAATTTTCAAAACAAAAGGAGGACTCAAATGAAAGGCAAACTCAAAAACATTGGTTCATTCACTCTCGTGGGATTACTCCTGGCAGGACTGGTGAGCATGCCCCTGGCCGCAGCCGGTTCCGAATCTGCGGAAAAACCCATCAAGATGCAGGGCGTCATCATCGAGCGCTTTCCCACCAGTTTTTCCCTGAGGGATTACTGGGGCCGGGAAATGATGGTGGACCTCACCGATACCACCGAGATTGAAGAGCTGAAGCGCAACTTTCTACGAGACCCCAAGATGTATTCTCCCAGGGAACTGATCCCGGGACTTGATGTCATGGTCAAGGGAGTCAACACCGGTGGTCATATCGCGGCGGACTGGGTCAAGTTCACCCAGGATGCACTGAAGGTGGCCAGAACCATTTATTCCCGGGTCCAACCCATCGAGAAGGAAATGAATGCAAACAATGCTCGGCTGGAAACCATCAAGACCCGGGTCGGGAAAAACCAGATGACGGGTCAGGTGTTGACGGGAGAAGTGGAAGAGCTGCAGGCAGCCGTCAAGTTGAACCGCCAGCAGGCCCTGAGCGCTGATGGCACGGCCCGACAGGCTGTGGCGGACGTGGCAGCCAACCAGAATAAGCTCTCGACCTTGAATGACCGCTTCTCCATGCTGGATGAATACGATCTCTACAAGACCCTGACCGTGCACTTCCCCTTTGACAGCAGCGTCATCCAGGAAGAGATGAAATCAGGAATCGACCTTTTCATTTCGGGGATAGCCGGACTGACCGGCTACCTGGTGGAGATCCAGGGCTTCGCCTCAACCGATGGAGATGAAGCCTACAATCGTCAACTCAGTCAAAGACGTGCCAACGGCGTCCGTCAATACGTGACCGAGCAACATCAGATTCACCTGCGCCGGTTCGTTGCTCCCTGGGGCTACGGCACCCTCTATCCCCGGGCCGATGACTCGACCCTGGAGGGTCGACGGGAGAACCGACGAGTCGAGGTTCGAATCCTGGTGACTCCGGGCATGGAGGAAACCGACACCTCGGGCCGCCTGGCCGGGACGGTGAATCCCTTCCGGCAATTCACCACGGAGGCGCGAAGAAGAATATTAACCACAAAGACACCAAGACACTAAGCAGAAAACTTGGAAACAGAAAAAGTTTTCTTTGTGTCTTTGTGCCTTTGTGGTTCTCTTTTCTTGGAGTTTCTGTGGTGAAATCAGTTGCCGATGGTTCGACTCAGATAGACCTTCAGGCGCTGCCAGACATCCAGGGCAGCCGTGTTGCGTTTGGCAAAGTCCTCCGAAAAGCCAGAAGGCGTGGTTGACCCCGTCATAAATATGGATGTCGTTGGGAACTCCCGCCTCGCGCAGCGCCTCCACAAACTTCCCCACCTCCTCGGGTGAAGGACCCTGGTCCAGGCCGGCAAAGGTCCCGTAGATCTCGTGGTTGAGATGTCGAGGTTGCTCCGGGTCATCCAGCAGACGGCCGTAGAAGATGGCGGTAGCCTCGTGAGCCTCTCCCCC
>JAPYTY010000326.1 GCA_029942065.1 Acidobacteriota bacterium
GGTTTCTCCACTCCGAGCGTCCGCGAGGAGTTTCTCTGCGTGCGAAGCACGCTTCTCCCAGGTCTTTCCCTATATTCGCTTGAAGCCTCGGAGGATTTCCTCGATCCCGACACGCAGGACAATGGGACGCCCGTGAGGACAGGTGAACGGATTGCGACAGCGGAACAGCTCATCCAGAAGCCACTGCATTTTTTTGCTGGACAGCGGGGTGTTGATCTTGATGGCTGCTCGGCACGATAAGCTAATGGCAATTTTTTCCCGAAGTCGCTGAACACGACTCTCAGGCTGCTCCAGGTCAACACGGACCGATACCAGGCTGTCCAGAATCTCCTGAGTCAGCCGCCGGGCATCACAGTCACTGGCAAACGCGGGGACCCCTTTGATTGCAATCGTGTTATCGCCAAACCATTCCACTTCAAAGCCATTGCCGTTGAGTTCCTGGAAGATCGTTTCCAGAACGGATTTTTGCTGGGTATTCAACTCCTGGGTCAGGGGAATCAGCAGGCGCTGGGTGGGGGAGGGACGTTCCGATTCCAGTTGGCGAAGCGCCTGATCGTACAGAATTCTCTCATGGGCCACGTGTTGATCGACCAGCATGACACCATTGCGATCAGCTGAGACGATGAAACTCTCCACGAACTGGCCCAGAATGACAGGGACCGAGTCGATATAGTCGGTCTCGGGAATAGCATGCTCATGACGGTGCCCATTGGCCGGGACTTCTACGGGAAACTGTTGCCCAGCTTCGTCTTGAGGATAGGAGGATACAGCCGCGGACTGCGCAGCTGGGTGAAATTCCGGGAAATTCCGGGTGTTTTTGTCGTGGCGCCTGAAAGCGTATCCGGAGGATTTGCCGTTGGATCCTCCGTTGTAAGAACTTGACGTCTCCTGGACCAGGCCTTCAGCAGAGATGTCCCGTGCCAGATGAGAAAGTGTGCTCCCCTGTTTCAGGAGAGCCTCCTGGATGCCGTGATAAAGAGCGCTGTGCACGGTATCGGGGTGGGCGAAACGAACCTCGGTCTTGCAGGGATGGACGTTCACATCCACTTCGACCGGATCCATATGGAGAAACAAAATGGCCACAGGGTAGGCACGGGAGGGCATCTGATCCTGATAGGCAAGGCGGACGCCATGGGTCAGGATACGGTCTTTCACCATGCGGGAATTGACAAAAATGTACAGAGAATTGCTGTTACTGCGCTGTTCGTGGGGAAGGGAAGCGAAGCCTGAAACCCGGACTCCGCGTTTTTCATAATCCACTGGAACCAGATTTTCCAGAAACGAATCTCCCATCACCTGGTAGACGCGATCCTCCAGGCTTTCCGCGCGGGTGGCCTCGAGAATGGATCGTTGTTCGTGGTGAAATTGAAACTCCACCTGGGGATAAGCCAGGGCATAGTGCATGATCTGGCGACTGACATGATTAAGCTCGGTGGAGGTGGTCTTGAGGAACTTGCGACGAGCCGGCACGTTGAAGAAAAGGTCTTCCACCACCACCTCGGTCCCGGAAGGCCAGGCAACATCGTTGACGGATTCGAAAGACCCGCCCCTGGTTTTGATTTCCGTTCCCAGGGGGATTTCCGCCTTGGCAGCCCTTTCCACCGTGCGCAGGCGAAGACGGGAGACGGAGGCAATTGACGGCAGGGCCTCTCCCCGAAAACCCAGAGAACTCAAATGGGAAAGATCTTCAAAACGTTCAATCTTACTGGTTGCGTGGTGTTGAAACGCCAGGCGTGCATCTTCGCCGCTCATTCCCAGGCCGTCATCGCGGACCGAAATGAGACGTTTTCCTCCCTGTTCCGCCTTGACACTGATCCGCTCCGCAGCTGCATCAAGGGCGTTTTCAAGGAGTTCCTTGACCACCGAGGCGGGCCGTTCCACCACTTCGCCGGCGGCAATCTTATGGGCCAGAATGTCGGGAAGAACATGGACCTTTCCCATGCCCGAATTATAGTCCGAGCCGCTGACGACGGATTCGTCGTCAGCGGCGTTTCACGCTTAACGTTTCAGGTTTCACGTCCCGGATCTGACTCAGTTTTGTAGCGGACGCTCTATGAACGGCCCTGGCAGGCGAGTTCGTGGAGATAAAGGGGAAGGCCTTTCGTCCCTACTCTTTTATCTTCAGATTAAGCTCTTTTAGCTGGGTGTCATCCACCACAGAAGGGGACTGGCACATGAGATCAACGGCTCGTGCTGTCTTTGGGAAAGCAATCACGTCGCGGATGGACGGTTCTCCTGTCAAAAGCATTACCAGCCGATCTAGTCCCAGGGCGATGCCCCCATGTGGAGGTGCGCCGTAACTCAGGGCATCTAAAAAGAACCCGAACTTGGCTGCCGCCTCCTCGGGTTCGATTCCGAGGGCCTTGAAGATGCGCTCCTGAAGGGACTGCTGGTGAATACGAATGGAGCCTCCCCCTAACTCCGTGCCATTTAAAACGATGTCATACGCCTTGGACCGGACCCGGGCGGGATCGCTTTCAAGTAGTTCAATGTCCTCATCGCGGGGCGAGGTGAAGGGATGATGGCAGGCGAAATAGCGGTTCTCCTGCTCATCCCATTGCAATAAAGGGAAGTCGTAGACCCAGACGAAGTTGTAGATACCCTCAGGGATCAACTGTTCCTGTTTGGCCACATGAGTGCGCAGCTGGCCCAGAAGGGGGTGAACGAGGGTCCCGGCACCGGCTGCCATCAGGAACAGATCCCCTTCCTTGATTTGCGCGGCTTCGGCGACCGCTTCCAGTTCCTGGTTGGGAACCAGCTTGGGAAGAGAACTTTTCAGGCCCTCGGGGGTGCGTTTCAGCCAGCTCAGGTCGGCCTTTTCGTTGAGTCGGCGTACCCACTCACGAAGGTCGTCAAGTTGCTTGCGAGAATAATCCGCTCGTCCGGGCACGCGGATGCCCTTGATGCAAGCCCCTTCACGAATCATCTCGAGGAACACCTGAAAAGGGGTTTCAGCGAAGCACTCGGTAACATCCGTCAGCTCCAGACCGAAACGGGTATCAGGACGGTCGG
>JAPYTY010000327.1:0-1636 GCA_029942065.1 Acidobacteriota bacterium
GCTTCCCTCCGCGACGACCCCCGCTTCATCGACCTGCAGCGGCGCATGAATCTGGCGCCGTAGCAATCCCACGACTCGAACTTCAGCGCCTGAACTTCAAGAACTCTTCATTGACGCAGTTCTCGAGCAACCCATCCCGCAGATAGTTGACCGCCGTTTGAGCGGCAAAGGCGCGCATGTCGCGCAGGCTCTCGGGCGTGAAGAAGGCATGGTGGGGAGTCAGAATCAGGCGACCACGAATCCATTCCTCTCCGGCCTGCCAGGCCCCGATCAGGGGGTCCCGGGTGTCCGCCGGCTCGTGGGGCAGCACATCCAGACCCGCCGCCAGCACCCTCTGCTGTTTCATGGCCTGGTGGAGTGCCTCAAAATCGACGAGCGCACCCCGGGCGGTATTGATCAAAATCAGACCGGGTCGTACAGACTTCAAAGCGGCGGCACCGATCAGGTGGCGGGTCTCGTCGTTAAGGGGTGTGTGAATACTCACCACATCGGACTGGCCCATCAGTTCGGTCAGGCTCTCTGCCCGAACGACATCAACCGAGACCTCGGCCTTGGCCTTGTAAGGGTCGTAGTAGAGCACCTTCATACCGAAGGCCCTGGCCCGCAGGGCCACGGCGGTACCGATACGCCCCAGGCCCACCACCCCGAAGGTGCAATCCGAGAGTCTCCTGGCGAAGGGATTGAGGGTCCGGTCCCAGTTGCCGGCCGGGTCGGCTTGCAGGCGCTGGTCGTGAAAGTTGATCCCTCGAATCAGGGTCAGCATCAGGGCCATTGCATGATCGGCCACCTCCCGGGTGCCGTAGGCGGGATTGTTGCAGACCGGCACCCCCAGTTCGCCCCACCTCTCCAGATCAATATTGTCGTAGCCGACCGTCCGGTTGACGAAGATCCGGCAGCGCTCCATCTTCCCGATATGTTCCTCGGGAATGTCCAGCGTACCGACCACACCGTCGCAGCCGGCCCATTGCTGGTCGCTGACCTGCTCGAAATCAGTACAGAATTGTCCCACGACTCCCTGGCCCAACGCTTCCTTCTCGATCGCATAATCGTCGCCCCAGCGGATGTGCGGCCACAGCACTTCAATACTCACTCGACCTCCCTTTGATTCTGAATCCAGCGGGATCGCCCCGAAACGATCTCACAGAGCCGGGGACAACCGCAACCTCAGGCTATTTTTGCCTTCAGGCCTTGTCCCCCTCTAAGATTCGGATAAATGCAGAGCAAAATGAGAGTCTGGACACGACGGCAGGTCGAGGACATCGCGGTCCTGAATGTACACGGCGACCTCTCCTTCTCCCAGGGAAGCGCCGAACTGGGCCTGAAAATCGCGGAACTGCTCGAGAACGGAGTCCGGCACATTCTCCTGGATGCTCAGCATCTCGAGCACATCGACAGTTCCGGAATCGGACAGCTCATCAAATCCTTTACTTCGGTCACCCGGCGGGGCGGTGAAATGAAGCTGCTCCATCCGATCCAAACCCTGCAACAGATCCTGATTGTTACCAAACTGACCCGTCTGTTTGAAATCTTCGACAACGAAGAGACGGCGCTGGAAAGCTTTCCCGAGCCTGGCCCGCCACCAGACACAGAAAACACTGAGCCCTTGTAGCGGCCGCTGGTCAAAGACCAGCGCGTT
>JAPYTY010000327.1:1736-3012 GCA_029942065.1 Acidobacteriota bacterium
CACGTTTCACGAAATGAAGAACGGAGTCCCGCGCCGAATCCGGAGGGCCGCTACAACGACCTTGCCTGTGTTGGTTGAGAATCGAGAGCTAAGACAAAGAAAAGAATTTTCTTCTCTGTGTCTCTGTGCCTCGGTGGTGAAACCTCCCGGATTTGACACCCGCTTCAACGACCGCGTCGCTGGCCAAAGAGCAAAGGCTTGAGCTTGACGGTCCACGACAGGGGAACCGACATCGGGTTGTAGCACAGCCGGTCGTCGCAGGCCTGATACTCGAGTGACCCCGTCAAAGTCAGCGTGTCCTGTCCCTCGAATGCCGCCCGCGCCTCCCGGGAGACTTCCGGCACCACTTCCTGCAACAGCGTGAATGGCTTCTGGTAAACCGGAACCCGCTCATCCAGAGGTTCGAAGTAATAGATCTCGGAGTCGGAATGCTGGAGAGGAAGTACCTGAACAAAAGGCTGCGGCTCGATATTTACCGTCACCACCCGATACTTGTCGGCACCCGGGGCATAGACGTGCATGTTCTCGAGCGGGGTAATTTCAAGGACCAGTGCGATGCGCTCACCCAGGGCAACCACCGGATCCGTGGGATAGGTCTTGATGTTCATGTGGGTGGTCGAGACCTCGGTTCCCTCGACGGCGGGGCGGTCGACGCCCAGCCTCATCATGATGCTGGCAGCCGTGCTTCGCTCCTGGTAGAACTCCTCGAAGAAGCGGGAAGTCACCCGGCCGTCGGGGTCCAGCATGAAGGTCCCCGGATAGGCAATTCCACGGAAGCGCTCACTGGGCTGAGTCACCGATACATACATGGCGAAATCCTCGACGACCTCCGGGTCTTCCGCGTTGGGACCGAGCGAGTCATCGGCGACCGTGTTCAAGATACCAAAACGCTTGATGGTTGCCGAATCGGGATCCGACAGCATGGTGAAGGTGATTCCCTGCTGTTGGGCAAAATAGGCCAGAATCTGTTCGGTGTCGTAACTGATGGTCACCAGGTTCAGTCCCTGCTGACGAAGCTCCTCGACTCGTCCCTGCAGCTCGACCAGCTGCGTTCTGCAAAAGGGTCACCACTCCGCCGATCGGACGAAGACCAGCATGGTTCCTCTGGTTCCCGTGATGGAGGACCGTGTCCAGGTGCTTCCGGCCTGATCCTTCAGGCTGAAGTCGGGCACCTGCTCGCCGACCTGGGGTCCCAGTTTGGAAAGATCGATTTTCACCCGCTCCGGAGCCTGGGCCTCGGCCGCCCAGGCCCTCCCCAGGCGAAAAGTCGCGACCC
>JAPYTY010000328.1 GCA_029942065.1 Acidobacteriota bacterium
GGTAACCCTGCCCTGGTAGGTATTGACGCCGTCTTTGAGATAAGGATTTTTTGCGATAGCTCCTTTTAGCCCCAGTTCGCCGATGTTGAGGATGTAGGGGAGGGTGGCGTTGGTGAGGGCGAAAGTGGAAGTTCGGGGCATGGAACCCGGCATGTTCGAGACACAGTAGTGGACGACCCCGTCCACCAGGTAAGTCGGATCGCTGTGGGTGGTGGCCCGGGTCGTTTCCGAGCATCCACCCTGGTCCACCGCAACGTCGACGATGACCGAACCCGCACCCATCGATGCGACCATTTCCCGGGTGATGAGTTTGGGTGCGCTGGCTCCGCGGATCAGCACCGCACCGATCACCAGATCAGCATTCTGGATGGAGTGGGCGATGTTGTAGGGAGTTGAGATGAGGGTTTCGATCTTACTGAAAAAGAGATCGTCGATGTGCCTGAGGCGATCCACGTCGACATCCAGGATGCATACCTGGGCTCCCAGTCCGAGCGCCATCTTGGCCGCATTGATCCCGACCGTCCCTCCACCTAGAATGACCGCCAGGGCCGGACGCACCCCCGGGACACCTCCCAGAAGAACGCCTCGTCCTCCTTCGGTTTTTTGCAGGTAGTGAGATCCCACGATCACCGACATTCGTCCGGCTACCTCGCTCATTGGAGTCAGCAGGGGCAAGCCTCCCTGTTTATCGACGATCGTCTCGTAGGCAATGGCGACCAGTTTTTTCTCCAGCAACAATTGGGTCAGTTCCGGAAGCGGCGCCAGATGTAAAAAGCTGAAGAGGATCTGTCCTTCCCGGAGTCGGGGATATTCCTGGAGAGTGGGTTCCTTCACTTTGACGACCAGTTCACTTGAAGAGTAAAGATCGTCGGCATTGGCGATAATTGTTGCGCCGGCCGCCTGGTACTCTTCGTCAGAAAAGCCCGAGCCCTCGCCGGCACTGCTCTCGATCAAGACGTGATGTCCGCCTTCAGTGAGTGCGTGAACCCCTGCGGGGACCATACCCACACGGAATTCGTTGTCTTTGACTTCTCTGGGAAGGCCAATATTCACCGATGATTCGTCCTTCACACGAAAGGCACGCCGCTTCCGGTGGGATCCATCAGCTCGGGGTCTACGGTTTTACAAAAGAGGTATAGGCAATACTCAGTTGCCGACTCTGTGGGGTTTGCCATACCACACGTAAAACGACTCCCTGACCCGAAGCCAGGGTGCTGATGCTGTCGAAAAGCTCCTGGGCCGTGGTTACCGGATTTCCATTGAGGTGGGTAATCACCTGAGGGGCCGTCAAGCCCGCTTCATCGGCCAGACTGCCGGGCGCCACTTCTCGGATGAGCACTCCCCCGCTCAGATCCAGATTCAAACTCTCGGCATCGCGTCGGGAGAGGGTTTCAAACTCCAGACCAATCTCTTTTTCACGCTCTTCCTCGTGCCGCTCCTCGAAAGAGAGGCCTTCGTTTTGGCCCCGCTCATTGCGCTCGAGAGTTCTTTCTGCCAGCGTAACCGTCAGGGTCTCCACAGCTCCTTTGCGGACCACCACCACCGGCACCTGCTTGCTGGGGGGTGTATTGGCAACTACCACCCGTAAATCGAAAGCCGATTCGACTTCGCGATCCCCGAATTTCACGATGACATCCTCGGGGCGCATTCCTGCCAGATAGGCAGGTCCGGTTGTAGCCGGCTCTCCCTTTTCGTCGATCAGTTCGGTGATCAGGACTCCGTCGCCGTCCTTGATTCCATCAGGATCATCCCCGTTCACACCAAAGAAATCTCCCATCGTTTTCGTCAGGTCGTAGGTATTCATCTGGACGCCCAGCCAGCCCCGCTCGATCTTTCCTTTGGTCACGATCTGGTTGTAGGAGTTGATGAACACCGAGGAGGGTATGGCGAATCCGATACCCACGGAGCCCCCGCTTCGAGTGAAGATGAAGGTGTTGATCCCTATGACCTCACCTCTCATGTTCACCAGCGGACCGCCGCTGTTTCCAGGATTGATGGCGGCGTCGGTCTGGATGTAGTCCCCAAAACTGGTGGAGCCGGCGACGACTCTGCCCGTTGCCGAGACGATTCCCGAAGTGACGGTTTGACCCACGCCAAAGGGGTTGCCGATGGCCAGCACCCAGTCGCCCACCTGCATCTTGGAGGTATCCCCCACCTTGGCAAAGGGTAAAGGCTTTGGAGTGTTGATTTTCAAGACTCCCAGATCCGACTCAGGATCGCCGCCTATCACCCGTGCCACATAGGTCTCACCGGTGTGCAGCTTGACCTCGATTTTATCCGCGATTCGGCTGGTGTCCCGCCGTGAGACTGGAGGAGCCACAACGTGGTAGTTGGTGAGCACATATCCCTCACTATCAACGATCACACCGGTCCCCAGACTGGTCGCCTTCCTTTCCTGGGGCTGGGGCGCCATGGGCCCGAAGAAGCGCTGCCAGAAGTCATCCCCGAAGAACTCTTGGAAATCGCCTTGACCTCCGCCTCCCTGGCCGCCACTGGTGCGAATGATCGCAGTGGTGCTGATGTTGACAACGGCTGGCTCAACGGTATTGGCAACTCGGGCGAACCCCTCGCCCAGACTGGCCGATTCACCTAGCAACAAAGGAGACCCTTCGCCCTGAATTTGCAGAAGTTCTACCGGAGTTTCCTCCTGGGCGCTCAATACACCATCGGAAATAATGGTCCCTATGGTGATTCCCAGCAATAAAGTGATGCAAAGAGCCAGTAAGGTAATGCCCTTTTTAGACGTCAAAAGCTGTTTCATAATCGACCAAGCCTCCACTAAGATGGTCTGCCCAAAACCCTCGTTTGTCTGCCTTTAACTACGCCGGTTCCAGAGTAATCGTTCCGCTTTCTAGATTTTAGCACAGCCCGTTCAAGGTCGACAGACCTTACCACAAAGGCGCAGAGAAGGAATTTCACCACAGAGGCACAGAGAAGATAATTCTTTTCTTTGTCTTATCTCTCCAATCTCAGC
>JAPYTY010000329.1 GCA_029942065.1 Acidobacteriota bacterium
CCCCAGAAGACCACTCAGACCGAGGTACAAGGCCAGTCCGCCTCCTCCTGCTTCCTCAGCGTCGTCTCCTTCTGCTGTGCCCTCGCCTCGCTCATTTCTTTCCGTCAGCATGAGCCCGGCTGCAGGTCTTTCAACGCCTTCCTCGGTCCGGTCCTCGATCCATCCGACGGTACTACCGTCGGCATACGTCTGCCAGATCTTGATCTGCTGCATGCCGACCAGGTCGGGAAGGCTCATGATCAGATCGAACTTGATGAAGGAATAGTCGGGAGCTTCCGATCCGGACCAGGTGACACTTTTGATCCAGTCATCCTCATCTCTCTCGATGGTGATGTCCCATAGCGGATCCCGCTGGACCCGGTCAATCTGGCCTCCGGCCTCTTTCCATTCAGGTGGAAGCTCGACCTTCATTTCAATACAGGGAATGTCCTTCTCGGTGGGCGCCAACACTGAGAAAAACTGATGGGGCGCCCCGGAAGTCCCGCTGAAAGGGCTCAGAACTCCATGGGCCAGGCCCGGGGAAACAAATAAACTGGCTACCAACAGAAAACTGAAAGGAACCGTTACTTTCATCCTTCTTCTCCTGTCTCGTTATTGCCCGTCCTATAATTTCGCCGCCTGAGGCGAGGAGGGCCACTACAATACTACACTGACGCGAGTGCGGCCTTGACGCTCTCCGGCGTCATGGGCAAACGTCTGATCCGAACACCGGTGATCGCAAAAAGCGCATTGGCCACCGCCGGAGCTATCGGAGGCAACGACGGTTCGCCACCACCACCAATCTCGTGATCGCTGTCCACCATGTGGACCTCCACCTCCGGAGCCTGACTCATACGCAACAGGGGATAATCGGAGTAATTGGCCGTTTTGACTCCACCATTGGCAAACTGGACCTTTTCCATCAAGGCCGCGCTCAAGCCCATGGTAAGAGCTCCCGACATCTGGGCCTCCAGCGTATTGGGATTGATCACGGGACCACAGTCGACAACACAAACGACCCGGTGAACCTGAATTACTCCGGTGTTTTTGTCCACCGAGATCTCCGCCACTTCGGAGACATAACTTCCGTGGGAGAAAAAGGTGGCAATTCCCCGTCCCTGGCCGCGAGTCAGGGGCTTGTCCCAACCCGCCTTTTCTGCCGCCAGTTCAACCACATGATGGCCTCTCGGGTCATGCTCGAGATGTTTCAAGCGAAACTCCACCGGATCCTGGTTGGCTGCATGAGCCAGTTCATCCATGAAGCTCTCCACCGTGAACCCGTTGTGGGAACCCGAAGGATTACGCCAGGGTCGAACCGGAATCGGCTTGTTCACCCAGATGTAGTCCACCTTGATATTGGGGACCGAATACTGCAGGTCCCGCAGGCCGCCCACGGCACCCGAATCCACTCGAGGTCCCGGGCCACGGCCATGGACAATCGAGCCTGCAACCCGGTGAAACCAGGCCGTCACCTTTCCGGCCTCGTCCAGGGAGGCTTCGATTCGATGGCCATAGCCGGGACGATAGGCTTCATATTGAATGTCCTCTTCCCGCTTCCAGATGACCTTGATGGGCTTGCCCGTAGCCTTGGAGAGTGTGACCGCTTCCTGGACTCCCTCGACCGCTCCACGGCCACCGTATCCTCCTCCCAGGTAAGGGGTGTGAACCTCGATCTGCTCGGGCTTCATTCCAGTGATGCGAGCCGCCGCTTGCTGGACACCGGTCTGACTCTGGTTGGGACTCCACACCTCGGTTCGATCCGCCTGCACGTGAGCCGCAGCATTCATGGGCTCCATGATGGCGTGGGAGAGATAGGGGAGAAAATAATCGGCCTGGACCGTCGTTTTGGCCTCCCTGAGGGCCTTTGGAACGCCCTCGTCATTGCGAGCCTCCAGGCCCGGCTGATCCAGGCTGTAGGCCAGGAACTCATCCATGCTGGCCGTGCTGAGCTGGGGCTCAACCCCGCCGTCCCACTTCGAGTTAAGGGCTTCTCGACCCTTCCATGCAGCGTCCAGCGTCTCGGCACAAATCCCGATACCCCGGTCGAATTCGACCACATGGTGAACTCCGTCCACTTTCATGGCGGCCTGCTCATCGTAGGAAGTGAGCTTGGCTCCATAGGCAGGAGGACGGGCGACCACGCCATAAAGCATCCCGGGTATAAAGGTGTCGAGGCCAAACTTGGCCTCTCCTTGAACCTTGGCCGGAATGTCAATGCGCGCTATCGGCGTACCCATCAGGGTACGTTCACTCCTTTGCTTGAGGGTCGGATTCTCGGGAACGGGTAAATTCGCGGCTGCCTCAACCAGTTCACCGTAGGAGAAGCTCCGGCCACTTGACTTGTGTTGAACCTTGCCCAGGGCGGCTTCACACTCGCCGACGGCCACATTCCACTTCCCGGCCGCCGCTTGAATCAGAATCTCTCGACCGGCCGCACCCAGTTTGCGCAGCGGCAGGTAAAGATGTCGGATGCTCTGGCTTCCGAAGGTGGCATGCATATGGTGGACCGGGTCGGCAAACTCAGCTTCCACCGGGGCCATTTCAGTCTCGACCTGATCCCAATCGGCTCCCAGCTCGTCGGCCACGATCATCGGTATGGCGGTATGAATTCCCTGTCCCATCTCCGTTTTGCACAGCAAGACCGTGACCCGATTATCGGGCGTGATCTGCAGCCAGGGACCCGGACTGAACAGTTCCGATGACGTGTCCTGTCCCATGGCCAGGACCTGGAAGCTCGAAGGCGTGGCGGCTATGGCCAGGGTAAGACCCGCTCGACTCAAAAACTTTCGTCGATCGATTGTGTTGTTCATGCGTTTTTCACCTCCTGGGCCGCCTGCCGGATGGCCGTCTTGATGCGTGTGTAGGTTCCACAGCGGCACAGGTTGCCCTCCATGGCCTGGATGATCTCCTGGTCATCCGGATCCGAATTGCTATCCACCAGCGCCACCGCCGACATGATCTGACCCGACTGGCAGTAACCGCACTGGGGTACCT
>JAPYTY010000330.1 GCA_029942065.1 Acidobacteriota bacterium
ACTATACAGGATCATCAACTCATCGCCCCAGATGATGTTGCCCTCATCGTCAACCGCACCGATTCGGTCGGTGTCCCCGTCAAAAGCAATTCCCAGATCCGCCTTCTCCTCCCGGACCGTCTCGATAAGATCTTGTAAATTATCGACCACCGTGGGGTCGGGATGATGGTTGGGGAAGTTCCCATCCATGGTGCAATAAAGTTCTATCACCTGGCATCCCATATCCCGATAGACCTGGGGACCCAGAACGGCGCCGGTGCCGTTGCCGGAATCCACCACCACCCGCAGGGGGTGCTCGAGCCGACCCAGTGCCTGGGCCAGATGATCTCGATACGCAGAGGAAAGAGCTCTCTCCTCCCTGCTGCCTTCACCGCTCAGGAAGTCACCCGACTCGGCGATCTTCCGCACCTCCTGGATCTGTTCTCCGTGGATGGTCAGACTTCCCACCGCCACCTTGAAGCCGTTGTACTCCGGGGGATTATGGCTCCCGGTGATCATGACACCCGCATCCGTGTCGAGATGGTGAAACGAAAAATAGAGTACCGGCGTGGGACAGACCCCCAGGTCAACGACGTCCAGACCGGTCGCCTGCAAGCCTCCGGTTAGCTGCTCCATCAGTCGGTCCGAACTCAAGCGGCAGTCTCGCCCCAGGGCCAGGCTCCGGCAACCCCGGGCGCCCAGATAGGTACCCAGGGCTTGTCCCAGGGTAAACACCACCGGGTCGGCCAGATCGCTCTCGGCGATCCCCCGGATGTCATACTCGCGAAAGATTTCCGGATTGATTTCGCTCAAGAGGCGGCTCCCAGCCGTTGGCCCAGACGGTTTTTGAATTCGTCGATGACCTCGGTGGAGACCGGATTTTCCTCATTTAAAAAGGCCAGGTAAAGGCTGGCGTAGTCGCCCAGCAGCACCAGAGACCAGAGACGGTCCATCCAGCTTTCTCCCCGGCTCCAGTATTCCAGAACCGCTCCGGCCTGGCCGGACAGGAACTCCCTGGTCAACTCGATTCGCATCTGAATCTCCGGATGATCGTCCTGATCTCGCAAAAAGATCGGGATCAGCCGCTCCAGCACATCGCTCGGATGTTTCCACCCGACGATCTCATTGTGATTCATCTCGGGCAGCGAACCGGAGTAGGCCAGCTGCTTGCCGTTCTCAGCAAACTGCCCCCGCCAGCGGACGGCCATCACGTCCAGGCGATCCTGACTCCCGTATATCAGTGGAATCTTGCCGTGAATTTTTTGGGCCAGTTGTTTGGCCTCGTTCTCCGATTCAGGGGACTCCGGCCGATAGGCTTCAATGCCGTCTCTGACCCCTTCAAGAGCAGCCTCGATCTCATGGGAAGGATCGGAAATCAGACCCAGCCGGGTCAACACCCTCAGCAGTAAAACCGTCGAGTACCCCAGCGAGGTCCGCGGAGGCAGGCCGGCGGGCACCCGGATACAGGGAAGACCGTGCTGTTTGGCAAGATCCAGAAGCTTGCCGTTGCTGGTCCAGCAGACCACCGCGCACCCGGCCTTGCGGGCCTCATGGAAGGCGGAAAGCGTTTCTCGGGTCAGGCCCGAGTAGCTGCAAATAATGGCCAGGGTAGAGCTATCGGCAAACCCGGGAAGGGTGTGGTGCCGATTGACATGAAGCGGGATCCTGAGATCGGCTCCCAGGTAGGCCCTCAAAAAATTTCCCCCGATGGCGGAGCCGCCCAGCCCGCAGATCAGAATGTTCCGGACCTCTCCCGGGGAGGACATCTCCAGTTCCAATTCCATCTTCAGGGCCTCTTTCAGCTGTCCGCCAAGACTCGCCAGAATGGCAGACATCCCCTGCGGGTCGGACTGTTTCAGGGCCGAAATATCATCCAGAACAGAGCTCATAAATCACTTCAGGTGTATTCCTTCAAATCCTTGTTTTTAAGGCTTTCAACAACCTTTCGAACCTCCTCGGTTCGGTCCTTAGAACAGACCAGCAGGGCGTCCTCGGTGTCGACCACCACCAGGTCCCGGACCCCCACCAGAACCACCAGTTTGCCTCCTGAAGTGTAAAGAACGCAATCACGGCTATCGACATTCAGCTGGGGACCGTTGGAGGCGACCCCCTGGCCGTCGACACCCAGAATTTCCTCCAGGGCCTTCCAGTTGCCCACGTCGCTCCACCCGGGATCCGAAGGCAGCATGGCTATTCTCTCGGATTTCTCCATGACGCCAAAATCGATGGAAGTACTCTCGAGCGGCGAAAAAATTTCCTTCAACCGATCAGGATACCCCCAACTTTGCTCGACCTCGGCCAGAGCCTGTCCCAACCGGGGCATGCGCAAATCGATTTCAGAGAGAATCCGTTCCACCGAAAACAGAAACATGCCGCTGTTCCAGTAATAATTTCCCTCCTCGAGGAACTGCGCGGCCCTGGCACGATCCGGCTTCTCGGTAAACTGTTCCACCTTGTAAGCCGGACGTCCGGCGAATTCACCCAGATGTTCTCCCGGCCGAAGATATCCATAGCCGGTGGCGGGATGGGAGGGCTCAATCCCGAAACTTACCAGCCACCCTTCTCTTCCCAGTTTCTCACCGGCTCGCAGAGTTTCGTGAAATTCCTTCACATCCCGAATGACATGATCGGCCGGGAGCATCACCATCATCTCCTCTGGAAAACGCTGCTTGAGATAGCAGGCGGCCAGCCCGGCACAGGCTGCGGTACTGCGAGCCATGGGTTCAACAATAACCTGATCCCTGGGGAAGGGCTCCAGCTGTTCAGCAACAAGAGGGAGGTAGCGCTCACTGCACACCACGTAGACATCCTCCCGGCCGAGGAGAGGCCCCAGCCGGGCCACCGTCTCCTGAAGCAGGGTCCCGGAGTCGGCAATCTGGAGAAACTGCTTGGGTCGGGACTCCCGGCTGGCCGGCCAGAACCGGGTCCCCTGACCTCCCGCCATGATGACTGCTTTCATGAAATTAGCTGACCTCCTGACCCC
>JAPYTY010000331.1 GCA_029942065.1 Acidobacteriota bacterium
GTGCATACACGATGTGTCCGCCGTCGAGCTGGCCGATGGGGAGGAGATTAATGCTGGTGGCCACCATGCCGAACCATGCCGCCCATCCAATGGGATGGAGGCGGATCGTGGCATCCGGCTCGCCCGGAAAGAAAAGTGGCACTGCTAGCTTAAAAAGCAGGGGCTCGCCAACATCGATACTCCGCCGCACGGTTTCAGTGAAAACCAACTCGGTTGAGTAATGTAGACCGATGATCAAGGCCGGAATGATGAAAATGAACCCCGCTAAAGGCCCGGCAATCCCCACATCGAAGAGTTGACGGCGATCGGCGAAGAGCGACTTGATCCTTATAAAGGCGCCAAACGTCCCAAAAGGCGGTATTCCAGGAATCAGGTGGGGAAGGGTGGCTTTGATTCCGTAGTAACGGCATGCAAGAAAATGTCCCATCTCATGTGCCAGCAAAATGGTCAGTATCGTAACGGCAAAAGGTAGCCCATTAAGCAGATTGAAACCCGATGAAATTCCTCGGTTGCCATTCCCAAAAATTGCATGCAAGTAGGAACCTGCCGCAGTAGTGGTGGCAAAGGTACACAGAAGTAAAATTGCCGGGAGAACAATCTTGGTTTTTTCCGGGGGAGGGGAGGGTTGGACAGCGGGGTAAGGGAGCTCTGAGGGTTTCTCAGATGGAAGTGGATGATCCCAACTCAAATCGGCTACTGACTGAGTCTGATTTCCTTGCCCGGTTTGAAACGAACGGTTTTCCCGGGAGGGATGGGGACCTCGGCGCCTGTCCTTGGATTTCTACCAATTCCACTCTTGCGGGGCTTGACCACAAAAACACCAAAACCCCGAAGTTCTATCCGCTCGCCTTTCTTCATGGCTTGCTTGAGTGCGGTGAAAACAGCGTCGACGGCTACCTCGGCTTTGACCTTGGTGATGCCCATGGTCTTGGCGACACGACTCACGATATCTTGTTTAATCACCGCCTAGTATTTTCTCCATAACTTGTTTATTTGAATTTACTTGGCTTCGTTAGGTCTGTCAACTATTTTGGACATTATAATTAGACTCGGATAAACTTTTGCCTTTCATTGGCGACTAGGAGAAACACAGCATGGGTGTGAAGCCGGATCACTGGATCACTCGTATGGCCAGGGAGCAACAGATGATTGATCCCTTCCAGGAAACCCTGGTCCGGAAGGGGGAAATCTCTTATGGGATTTCCTCATACGGATACGACTTCAGAGTGGATCGAAAATATAAAGTCTACCGCCAGGGATCTTCCCAGGTCCTGGATCCAAAGGATGTTCGCCCTGAGTGTTTTGAGGATTTCGAGGGTGACTATTGTGTGATTCCCGGCGGATCGTTCGTGCTTGCTCAGTCAGTTGAATACTTTAGAATTCCCAGAGATGTTTTGACCCTCTGCAGCGGGAAGTCCAGTTATGCCAGGTGTGGCATTCTGGTGAATGTAACCCCGTTTGAACCGGAGTGGGAAGGACATGCCACCGTCTCGGTTTCAAATACGGGACCCTCTCCGGTCAAGGTGTATTCCAATGAGGGGATCGCTCAGCTCATTTTTCTTGAGGCAAGTGAGGTATGCAGCATCTCCTATGGGGATCGAAAGGGAAAGTACCAGGCACAAAAGGGTATCGTGTTGTCGAAGATAGATGAGTAGGGGCGCATGGCGTGCGCCCTTTAAGTCGGTGGGCAGGAGCCAAGACGTGGAACGCGGTCAGCTGACTAGCTGACCGCTCTTTTTCCCATGAATGATCACTATGATTTTCTAGCAACCGAGGAAAAGTGGCAGCAGCGTTGGGCCCAGACAGAAGAGTTTGTGGCACAGGAGGACTCTTCCGCCGATAAATATTATGTGCTGGAGATGCTGCCTTATCCTTCCGGAGCGTTGCATATCGGGCATGTCCGAAATTATTCCCTGGGAGATTCTATTGCCCGATTCAGGCGTATGCAGGGGTTGAACGTCTTGCACCCCATTGGATGGGATGCCTTCGGACTACCGGCTGAAAACGCCGCCATCCAGCGCGGGATCCCTCCAGGAAAATGGACGCTGGAAAACATCGCGACCATGAAAAAACAGTGCCAGAGAATGGGCTGGGCCTACGACTGGACCCGTGAGATCGCAACCTGCTCGCCGGAATACTATCGATGGAATCAGTGGCTTTTTGTACGAATGTTCGAGAAAGGTCTGGTTTACCAGCGCGAAGGTGCCGTGAACTGGTGTGATCAGTGTAAGACGGTGCTGGCCAACGAACAGGTGATTGACGGCTGCTGCTGGCGTGATGGCAGTGAGGTATTGGAAAAGGAGCTCGAGCAGTGGTACTTCCGCATTACGGAGTATGCCGATCAGCTGTTGGAAGACCTGGATCAGCTGGAAGGTTGGCCGGACAAGGTTCAGCGCATGCAGCAGAACTGGATCGGCAAGTCGGTGGGATGTGCCGTGAGTTTCCCACTGGAGGATAGTGATGTCACGATAGATATCTTTACCACCCGCCTGGACACCATTTACGGGGCGACCTTCCTGGTATTGGCTCCCGAACATCCGCTGGTGAAGAGTTGGTTGGATGATTCAGATGAGGGCCGGCAGATGTCCCGGTTCGTCGAGGAGATGCGGCGTCAGGGAAAGGAAATACGCACTGCCGAAGACACGGAAAAAAAAGGGGTGTTCACGGGGCGCTATGCCACCAATCCCTTCAACGGCAGGGCCACCCCCATCTGGATAGCCAACTTCGTCCTGATGGGCTACGGGACAGGAGCTATCATGGCCGTTCCCGCCCATGACCAGCGCGATTTCGAGTTTGCCAGAAAGTACGAACTTCCCATTCAGGTCGTGATTCAACCGGATGAGGGTTCGCTGCCGGCGGAACTGGAGCAGGCCGTTTCCGAGTATGGAGTCCTGGCCAACAGTGAAGCCTTTTCCGGACTTTCTTCCCGGGAGGCTCAGG
>JAPYTY010000332.1 GCA_029942065.1 Acidobacteriota bacterium
GGATGGGAGTGGGTGTCCACGATGCCTGGAATCACGGCCTTCCCGTCCAGGTCCACCCGGACGGTATCGGGTCCGGCCATCCGGAGTATGTGGGCAGTCTCTCCGACTACCAGAATTCGACCGTCCCGGACGGCAACCGCCTCAGTCACGTTGACGGGGAGCTCATCGCGATCCATCGTCAGCACCTGACCGTTGTACAAGACCAGGTCGGCGTAGCTCACAACCTCGGGAGGCAACACCTGGGCCTCGGCAACCGAAATCCAAGGTGCAAAGATGAGCGAAAGGGTCAGGACCCACAGTATTGAAGTCACGATGTACCTAGTCATGGCGCAGCATTCTCCTATTCTAGTAGGGGCGCACGACCGTGCGCCCTCCGGTTTCGGCACCTGAGGTGCCTCCCACACTCCGGAAACGTGAAACGCGCTGGTCTACGACCAGCGTCCCCTCACCACTCCAGCGACCCGTACCTCACCTCTCCATCGATGATGGTGGTCAGAACCTGGATGTCGGAGAGACCTTCATCGGGGACACTGCTATCCAGGGGATTCTTGTCCAGCACGACCAGGTCCGCCATTTTTCCCGGCTCCAGAGAGCCCAACTGGTCCTCACGCAGGAGATAGTAGCCGCCCCAGCGCGTCATCATGAGCATGGCGGTCTCACGGTCAATTCGCTCTCGGGGACCGAAGACTCGCCCATCATGGGTGCGTCGGGTCACCAGGACCTCCAGGTTGAACATAGGCGCTCTTTCCGGGTCGTCATGGGTATCCGCACCGTAGGTCACCCTCATGCCGGCATCGATCAGGCTCTTGACCGGCATCATCCAGCGATGGGCGTATTCCTCGCCGAAGACCCGGCTCACGCCGGCTGCATAACGGCTGTAAAACTGAGGAGGCTGCAGGCTCCAGATGACATCGCTGTTCTTGGCCCCTTCCAGGACCTCCGGACTCACCATGAGGCCGTGATCCAGGGAGAATCGGCGGCCTCCGATAGCATTTTCATCGTTGGCTTCGTTGTAGGCATCCAGGATCATCATGAATCCCTTGTCGCCGAAGGTATGAGTGCCTGAAATCCTGTAGCCGTAACGGTTGGCGGCCAGGATGGCGTCGGCACCCGGCTCACCCGGAAAATCCCAGAAACACATGCCCTCCGGATAGAGGTCGGTGGGCAGAATCTCAATTTTTTCCAGGGTGGTACACGATCTTCCCGCTCCGGCCGGTCCGTTTCCGTCGGGAATCCCGATCGAGATCCCGATCATCCACATCCATTCGGTACCATGGCCTTGGATATTTCCGAGACGCTTCAGATCTCCATCCAGATAGGGATTCTCGCGTCCCACCTCGTGCGAGTAGCCCAGTCTGAGCGGCAACTCACCCGCTCGTTCCAATAGCCCGTAGCCGTTGATCTCGCTCCCTTTCAGGCGGGTGGACAGGGTGGTGACCCCGATCGCCACCCATTCGTCCAGTTCTTTCTTGTAAATCGGCGCCAGCGCGTAAGGAGGTGTCTGGGGGATTACTTCCTGGTCGATGACCGTACCTGCGGCTCCCGAAATCCGGCCGGTCGGGACTCCCTCCTCATTCTTGATCAGCCCGATCAGGTTGGGGCCGTAGTAATCGGTCACAATTTCCATGATCTGGCTGTCGGCAATTCCCCACATGCCGTTTCCGATCCTGATGTAGACCGGGTTATCGGGCGTGACTGCGTCCAGATCCCATCGATCGATCAGATTCAGGGCAACATCGTTGCCTCGCGTATTGGTGTAGATCCAGGTTCCGGGAGGGATACTTTCGGCAACCCTCTTGATGTCGGCCAGCGCCGTCTCCTTGCTATCCCAGCGCACGGTCGTGGATCTGACGTTGTTCTCCTCCAGGAATTTCACGTAGGCCGGAGCCAGTTCCCGTTCATAGTGTCTCAGCGCATAGCTGTTGGGGTGGGAGTGGGTATCGACAATTCCGGGAATCACCGCTCTTCCCTGCAAATCCACCCTCTGGGTGTCGGGGCCGGCCATTCGCAGGATCCGAGCATCATCGCCGGTGGCTTGAACTTTGCCCGCCCGGACTGCCACCGCCTCGGTCACCCGGATGGGGGGCTGGTCGCTATCCATGGTCAATACCTGGCCGTTGTACAGGATCAAGTCGGCGTAGGCGAGAATCTCCGGAGGATAATTCTGGGCCGAAGCTGAGGAGGACCCCAGCCCCAGGATAAGCAGAAGGATGATGGCGGTTAACGGGAAAATAGTGGGGCGTTTTTTCTCACTCATGGTTGCGTACTCCTCTAGTGGTATGGACCCGGATCAATCTGATCCTTGAATGCTAAAGCTTCAGGAGATGAAAGGCAATGGGAAATGGGGGAAAGAAGACAGGAGAAGCGTGCTTCGCACGCAGAGAAATTCCTCGCTGACGCTCGGAGTGGAGAAACGCTTCGCTCAGGCTCCGCGTGGAGAAAGGTCCGGATTAAAATTTTGGACCGTTTTCGGATTTTCTATCAACTTGTAGCGGCCTCTCTAGGAGCGGCTCTCCGGAATCGGCGCACCGAGGTGTCTCCCACACTCATGGATTTGTCTCCTGAACTGAAATGGGATTGTAGGGGCGCACTGAGTGCGCCCACAAGATAGACTTTATTTATGGCTTATCTAGGGTGCACTCGGTGCGCCCCGGCTCCAACCATCCGGATTGCCTGGGGTTTGAGATAGCCTGAGACGTGCTCCCTTCCTATCTTCACAGATCTTGCTGCGGGCGCACTCAGTTCGCCCCTACAACAGGTTGCCAGTTGGTGCCTACCTGAGGGCCGCTCAAAGAGCGGCCCGGTCTGTGGTCTGTGGTTAGTTCCCCAGCTCCCCGTACCTCACCTCCCCATCGATGAGAGTGGTCAGGACCTTGATCTCGGACAGGTCCTGATCCGGGATGTTGGGGTTCAAGGGATTCTGGGCCAGGATCACCAG
>JAPYTY010000333.1 GCA_029942065.1 Acidobacteriota bacterium
GAGAGTTATGTGGGGCTTGGCCCGGGATCCTACTTCACGAATTTGGTGACGGAGATAGAGGTGGGGGAAAATGCAAACCTCGATCACTACAAGCTGAAGCTGGAAGGCGAGGAGGCCTTTCACATCGCCACCTTGCAGATCCATCAGGGCCGCAGCAGCAAAGTGAGAACCTTCGATGTGACGCTGGGAGGTGGGCTTACTCGGAACGAGGTGAATGGCGTCCTGGACGGAGAAGGCGCCGAGTGCGCTCTGGACGGACTGTACCTGGCCTCTGGAGGGCAGCATGTGGACAATCACACCCGGCTCGAGCACGCTAAGCCGCACTGCGACAGCCGTGAAGTTTACAAAGGGATACTGGATGGCCGGGCCACTGGAGTTTTCCATGGCCGCATCGTGGTTCAACCCGCGGCTCAAAAAACCGATTCCAAGCAGACCAACAACAACCTCTTGCTCTCTGATGATGCCGTGATCAACACCAAGCCTCAGCTTGAAATTTATGCGGACGACGTGAAATGCACTCACGGCGCCACCGTTGGCCAGCTGGATGAAGACGCTCTTTTTTATCTCCGCTCTCGAGGAATCGGGGCCACCACAGCCCGCAGCCTGCTCATTTACGCCTTCGCCACCCAGGTGACCGAAGGTATCCGCGTGGAAGCCGCCCGCGCTGCCGTCAGCGAGCACCTTTTTTCCTGGCTGCCCCAGGGGCAGTTAATCAAGGAGGCCGTGTAAGGTGACAACGGGCCAATCGATGACCGCTGCCGGCAGTTCGTCGATCGGGGAGTCCCGGCTGGATGTGGAGCAGATCCGCCAGGATTTCCCCATTCTCGGGCAGCAGGTCAATGGTAAGCCGCTGGTGTATCTGGATAACGCGGCGACAGCCCAGAAGCCTCGAGTGGTCATTGACGCCATTCAGGAGTACTACCAGACGTACAACTCCAACATTCATCGCGGCGTCCACCATCTGAGCCAGGTGGCGACCGAGGCCTACGAGAAGGCCAGAGTCAAGGCTCAGCGCTTGCTCAACGCCTCTGAATCGCGAGAAATTATTTTCGTCCGCAGCACCACGGAAGCCATCAATCTGGTAGCTCAAACCTTTGGCCGAGAGCGCCTTCAGGCTGGGGATGAAGTGGTTGTCTCTGCCATGGAGCACCATTCCAATATCGTCCCCTGGCAGATGATTTGCCAGGAGAAAGATGCCAGGCTGCGCGTTATTCCGATCAATGACAAGGGTGAACTGCTGCTCGAAGAGTACGAAAGGCTTCTCAGCGAGCGAACTCGAGTTGTGGCCGTGACTCATATCTCCAATGCCCTGGGGACCATCAACCCGATCGAGCAGATGATCGAAATGGCGCACCAATACGATGCGGCGGTCCTGATCGATGGAGCTCAGGGTGCCCCCCATCTGCCGCTGGATGTCCAGGCTCTGGACTGTGAGTTTTATGCCTTTTCCGGCCACAAATTCTATGGCCCGACCGGAGTGGGAGTTCTCTACGGAAAGGGAGATCTCCTGGATTCCCTGCCTCCCTATCAGGGGGGCGGAGAGATGATTCTTTCGGTTTCTTTCGAGGAGACCACCTACAACGTCGTCCCTCATCGATTCGAAGCCGGAACCCCCAATATCGTCGGCGCGATCGCCCTGGGTAAGGCGATCGACTACGTCATCCACATCGGACTGGAGAGGATCGCATACCATGAAGATGAGTTGTTCCGTTATGCCACCCAGCAGCTTTCCGGGCTTCCCGACCTGACCATCATTGGAACGGCCGATTCCAAGGCAAGCATCATCTCCTTTGTAATGGATGACATCCACGCCCACGACGTGGGAACCATCCTGGACCAGGAAGGCGTCGCCGTTCGGACCGGCCATCATTGTGCTCAACCTGTCATGGACCGCTTCGAGGTCCCGGCTACCTCGCGGGCTTCCTTTGCCTTTTACAACACCAAAGAGGAGGTTGACGTTCTGGTTGAGGGCATCGGCAAGGTAATCGAGGTGTTCAAGTAGTGTCGCTTCTGAGAGATCTCTACCAGGAAGTCATTCTGGATCACAGCAAGAGTCCGCGTAATTTCGCCCAGCTTTCCGATGCCAACCGACAAGCGGACGGATACAACCCCCTGTGCGGTGACAAGGTGACGGTTTATCTCAAGGTGGAGGATGGCGTCGTGGAAGACGTCAGCTTCAAGGGGGCCGGCTGTGCCATCTCAACGGCCTCCGCGTCTTTGATGACCCAGGCCGTGAAGGGAAAGGGCCTGGCCGAAACGGAAGAGTTGTTCAAGAGCTTCCATGGACTGGTGACGGGCAAGGCAGAGGAAGGCGTGGAGTTAGGCGAGTTGATGGCTTTTCAGGGCGTCAGCGAGTTCCCCGTGCGAGTGAAGTGTGCGACCCTGGCGTGGCATACGCTGCAGGCGGCCTTGGAAAAGGAGGCAGGCATCATCTCCACCGAATAGTTCAGCCAGCCTCGAATGATGCAAGGAGAAGAAGGCATGGAAGAGGAATTAGATCCCCAGCCAATCGAGAGTTCTGAGCCCGCCGGCAGTGCCGGCGAGATTCGCGAGAAAATCATCGAGGTCCTGAAGGGTTGCTATGACCCCGAGATCCCCGTAGATATCTATGAACTGGGGCTCATTTACGCCATTGACGTGATGGAAGCCGGGGCGGTTGAGGTGAAGATGACTCTCACCTCTCCCATGTGCCCGGTTGCCGAGTCGCTTCCACCGGAAGTGGAATCCAAGATCCGAAGCATCCCGGAAGTCTCCAGCGCGGCGGTTGAGGTGGTCTGGGATCCACCCTGGAGCATGGAAAATATGTCGGAAGCCGCCAAGTTGCAACTGGGAATGCTCTGATTCGGTTAGGCCTTCACCGCCAAGGCACAGAGAAGCCGCCTTTATCTGAGCGAAGCGAAGAAATTTTCACCACAGAGACACAAAGACACAGAGAA
>JAPYTY010000334.1 GCA_029942065.1 Acidobacteriota bacterium
AGAGCCGGGATATGAGGAACGATGAGTTGTGGCATTTTGTGGGGTAGGGGGGAGGTTCGTTTTTTTGTTTTGTCGTGTAGTCGTTCCGGAATCGGCACCTGAGGTGCCTCCCACATTCCGGATACGTGAAACATGAAACGTGAAACGCGCTGGTCGAAGACCAGCGGTTGCTACATCTGATGGAGGATTTCGCGGATGATGCGGGTGCCTTCGAGCAGGGTCTCCCGGGGGATGTTAAGAGCCGTGCGAAAGCGGAGGCTGCGCTCGCCGCAGGGCAGGATGATGAGATGATTCTCGAAGAGTTTCTCTCTTAACCGATCCCTGTAGCCGCAATCGGGAAGATCAAAGGCGCAAAAAAGACCCCGGCCGCGGGCGTTGGAAACGGCGGGGAATTCCTCTACTAGCCCCTCGAGTTCTTCGAGCAGAATCTCTCCCATGCGGCGGGAGTGCTCCACCAGATTTTCCTGCTGGAAGACCTCCAGATAATGTTTGCAGCGCACCATGTCGACCAGACTGCCCGACCAGGTGGAGTCAATCCGTCCGGGCACGGTAAACACATTGTCGGGAACCTCATCGATTCTGGGGCCGGCCATCATTCCGCACACCTGGGTTTTTTTGCCGAAGGCCAGTAAGTCGGGCTGGACGTAGTGCTCGAATGCCCACATCTTGCCGGTGGCACCCAGCCCGGTCTGGACTTCATCGTAGACGAGGAGCATCTCGTTTTCGTCACAGATGCGCCGAAGCTCCCAGTGAAATTCGGGTCGGAAGTGGTTGTCTCCCCCTTCCGCCTGAATGGGCTCAAGCAAGATGCAGGCGACCTGGACGCTGTCCTGGCCGATCACCTGATCGATCTGTTCCAGCGCCTGTCTTTCCGTTTTTTTGACCTGGTCCAGGTTCTCGCCTTCCAGGGGAAACACGCACTTCGGGTTGACGATCCGGGGCCAATCAAACTTCGGATAGTACTGGGTCTTTCGAGGGTCGAAGGTGTTGGTCACCGAAAGGGTGTAGCCGGTTCGCCCATGAAAGGCCTGCTGGAAATGAATCACCTTGAATCCCTTTTCCCCGGACTCTCCCCGGGCCAGGTTCTTCTGGACCTTCCAGTCAAAAGCGGCCTTCAAGGCGTTCTCAACGCCCAGGGCACCTCCTTCGATAAAAAAGAGGTGGTTCATGAAATCGGGCTTGGCCACCCGGGCGAAGGTCTCAACGAACTGGGCCAGCTCGCGGGTGAAAGCATCCGAATTGGTGGGCTTGTGAAGGGCCGCCTGGCCCAGCTCCTCGATCACCTCTTTGGAAGTCATGTGGGGGTGGTTGAATCCGACGGGATTGGTGGCGAAAAAGGAAACGAAATCGAGGTAGGATTGACCGCCGGAGGCGTCTACAAGATGGGATCCCTGGCTTTTTTGAAGGTCGACCACCAGGTCGATGCCATCGCTTGGAAGGTAAAGGTTAATCAGGCCGTGGACTTGTTCGGCCGGGAGGCTCAACCGGCTCCTTTCCATCGTGTTCCCGCCTTGGTGTCCTCCAAAATGATGCCTTTCTCCAGGAGCAGATCGCGGATCTGGTCGGCTTTCTGGAAGTCGCGATCTCGACGGGCCTGTTCCCGCTGCTCAACCAACCCGGTGATCTCATCATCGGCAACCCCTTGTTCCCGAGCTTCAAAGGCCGCGAAGATCTGATTGGCTTCCCCGAAAAGCCCGAGGACCTGATCCCGGTTGGCGGCACCGACCTGCCGACGATCCAGCAGGGTGTTGGTGCTTCTAATCAACTCGAACAGGGCGCCCAGGGCAGCCGAGGTGTTGAGATCCTCATCCAGGGCGGCCAAAAAGTCCTGGAGCGTCCGGGCCACCTGTCCGGTCAACTCGGGATTCTCGGGCTGGTCGTCCGGGACCTCGCCGACGCGCAGGAGAAAGTCGCTGATTCTTTGAAGTGCCGACTCGGCCCGCTTGACCCCCTCGAAGGTGAAGTTCAACTGCTTGCGGTAGTGCACCGACAGGAGCAGATAGCGGACCGCCAGGGGATCGCAGCCCCGTTCGATCAGGTCCCTCAAGGTGAATTGATTGCCGCGCGATTTGGACATCTTCTCACCCTCGACCTGCAGGAACTCCGAATGGATCCAGTGGCGGACAAAAGGCTTGTCGGTGGCCGCTTCGCTCTGGGCGATTTCGTTTTCGTGATGGGGAAAGACCAGATCCACTCCGCCGCAATGGATATCAAAGCTCTCGCCCAGGTACTTCATGCTCATGGTGGAGCACTCCAGGTGCCATCCGGGCCGCCCGGTTCCCAGGGGGGTCTCCCACGAGGCCTCCCCGTCTTCCTTTTTGGCCTTCCAGAGCACAAAGTCGCGCGGGTTTTCCTTGGTGTACTCATCGGCATCGGTGGGATTGGTGTCCTGGAATTCGGAAAGGTCCACCCGGGAGAGCTTCCCGTAGGCGGGAAAGGTGCTGATCCGGTAATAGGTGGAGCCGTCGCTCTGGTAGGTGTGGCCCTTCTCCTCGAGCGTGCTGACCAGTTCGACCATCTCCTCGATGTGCTCGGTGGCAAAAGGAGTCAGCTCGGGCTTTTCGATCTGCAGTTTGGCCATGTCCTCGAAGAAGGCCTCGATAAAGGGCTGGGTGAACTCCTGGATGGGAACCTCCGCTTCCAGAGCGCTTTTGATGATCTTGTCGTCCACATCGGTGATGTTCATGACGTGCTTGAGAGCAAAGCCCCGGTACTTGATGTAGCGGCGAAGCAGATCCTGGAAAACAAAGGTCCTGAAGTTTCCGATGTGGCAGTAGTCGTAAACGGTGGGTCCACACGCATACATCCGAACCATTTCCCCGTCCAGGGGTTCGAGTTTCTCAAGCCGAGAAGTGAGTGTATTCGTGAGTCTTAAAGCCAAAACAAGAGATGTATCTTAGCATGAATCGGCCGTTACAATGGCCTCCTGACC
>JAPYTY010000335.1:0-2209 GCA_029942065.1 Acidobacteriota bacterium
AAACTGAAGAGGCGTCTCAATGTGTTTTCTCCAACGGGCTCATCTCAAAATTAAAGACTTCATTTCAGTTTTCTAGCCCGGACCAGGTAAAATACGGGCGAACCATCCAAAAGATATCATAATTCGATTTTAAGGGAACGCTCGATCTTCAGCCTGGCACCTGAAAGACAACGTGAGATAATGATGCGGATGGAACTTGCTCCTTACGCCCTGCGTGATGAGTTGACCGAAGGGCGGCGCTACCCTGAAGACTCTCACCCCTATCGGTCCGAGTACCAGCGAGATCGCGATCGCATTGTTCATACCAAGGCCTTTCGGAGACTGGAAAACAAAACTCAGGTCTTCGATCCCGATTATTCCGACCATTTCCGAAACCGCCTGACTCACACCATTGAGGTCGGCCAGATTACCCGTACCATCAGCCAGGCTTTGGGATTGAACATCGATTTTTGCGAGGTTCTGGCCTTGAGTCATGACATCGGGCACCCTCCTTTTAGCCACGAAGGTGAAAAAATCCTAAATCAATTGATGAAAGAACATGGCTCTGGATTCGAACACAATCTACATGCTTTGCGCATCGTAGAGGATTTCGAGGAGAAGTATGCTGCCTTCCGGGGGCTCAATCTCACCTTTGAAGTTCGTGAGGGCATCATCAAGCACAGTCGGGACTATACTTCGGATGATGAACCCTACGTCGACATCCAGGAGTACCGGCTGGAAGAATTCCCCCCTCTGGAGGCGCAGTTGATCGACCTTGCCGACGAGATCGCCTACAACACCGCCGACCTGGACGATGGTTACGATTCCGGTTTCCTGACTCTGGAACAAATGGTCGAGCAGGTCGAAATGTTCCGAACCACCTATCGACAGGTTGAGGAGAGGTACACAGATACGCTGGAAAAGCTCAAGGTGAGTGAGACCGTGAGACAGTTGATCAATATTCTGGTGACGAGCCTGGTGTCGGAAAGTCGAGAGATTTTAGAAGCCCAGGCGATCGACTCGGTCGAAAAGGTTCGCCGTGCCGAGACTCGGCTTCTGGGTTTTGATGAGAAGATAGCCCAGCAAAATCGTGAGTTGAAATTCTTTTTGCACCGCAATCTTTATGATCATGAAATCATGAGAGAACCGCGCAAGAGGGCTCAACGACTTATCGAAAAACTCTTTGTCTACTATGTGGAGAATCCGCGAAAGCTTCCTGAGAGTCACTCCTCGCGAATCTCTCTTCTGGGACTTGAGCGGATCGTGTGCGACTACATTGCCGGTATGACCGACAACTATGCTCAGGTCAAATTTCTGGAAATTTCATGAGGTATGGTAGGTTTAAAACGCTGAAAATAAAAGGAATGCAAGGATTTTTCGGAGCCGGCTTCCCTTGACAGCTGAAAGGAAATTAGGGTAAGGTTTTGCCTTCTTTTTTGAGGAAATCCCCTTTGAAGGGGGTGGATCGTGTTGATTGACATCAATGAGCTCAAAACTCGGGACGGGCCGCTGCTGATAGAGAAGAACTTTAGTGAAGGAGAGCTCGATATGGCGAGTGACGTCAGCATGCTGCGTCAACCGGTTCATTCGCAGCTCCAGCTGTCCCTGGTGGGAGAGCAAATTCATGTGAAAGGGGTTGTGGGAGCTAACCTGGAGCTCACCTGCTCTCGTTGTCTGAAGTCTTTTGAACGCTCCATTGAAAAGAATTTTGAGTTGGACTACCGACCCGACCCCATGGTGGAGGAGGAGGGGGAGGAATTCAGCCTGGCCTATACGGACCTGGACGTTGGTTTTTATCGTGACCAGAAGCTGGATGTGAGCGCCTTGGTCGCCGAGCAGGTCGTCCTGGAAGTTCCCATGAAGCCCGTGTGTCACGGGGATTGTAAAGGGTTGTGCGACCAGTGTGGAGCCGATCTCAATGAGAAAGGCTGTGATTGCCAACCCGGCAGCCTGGACCCAAGGTTGGCGGTATTGGCGGATTTGAAGAAAAAAATAAGCGAATCTTGAAAACGAAGTAGAGGAACCAAAGATGGCAAATCCCAAGAGAAGACATTCAAAATCAAGAACAGGAAAGCGACGATCGCACGATTTTTTGACGACTCCCAGTCTTTCCATCTGTACCAATTGTGGGTCGGCGGTACTTCCGCATCGAGTGTGCGCAAACTGCGGCTATTACAAAGGCCGGCAGGTCATCGAGGTGGAGGCAGTCTAATTGCGTGCGCTCGTGGCT
>JAPYTY010000335.1:2219-2932 GCA_029942065.1 Acidobacteriota bacterium
GCCTTCGCCTGTTTTCTGATCTTATTTGTTCAAGCGCGACTCCTATCACACCCGCCAAGGCCCAACCTATAGGAACGCAAAGGCTTCACGACAGCACGACAGCACGACAGCACGACAGCACGAAAATGCAGGCATTTGTTTTTCCCGGACAGGGTTCCCAGTATCTCGGCATGGGCAAAGATCTGGCCGATCGTTTTGACGAGGCTCGCCAGGTTTTTGAGGAAGCGGATGAGGTCCTGGGTTTTTCTTTGAGTCGGCTTTGTTTCGAGGGCCCCGAGGAGCAGCTTCGGCTCACCGAAAAGACCCAGCCGGCCATGCTGACGGTGTCGATTGCCCTGTTTAAAATCCTTGAGAATCGAGGAAACGTGCCCGATTTTGTGGCGGGGCACAGCGTGGGGGAGTATGCTGCCTTGGTTGCCGCCGGCGGATTGAGTTTCCAGGATGCTGTGCGCCTGGTTCATCAGCGAGGCCGTTTCATGCAGGAAGCCGTGCCGGTCGGAGTAGGGGCCATGGCAGCCGTGCTGGGTTTGAAAGTATCCAAAGTCAGGGAAATCTGCCAGGAGGCGGCCTGTGGGGAGGTGGTTTCCCCGGCCAACCTCAACTCCGCGGATCAGATCGTTATCTCAGGACATCGCCAGGCCGTGGAACGAGCAACCGAGCTGGCCCGGACTCAAGGCGCCCGCAAGGTGGTACCCTTGCCGGTAAGTGCTCCC
>JAPYTY010000336.1 GCA_029942065.1 Acidobacteriota bacterium
AATTTTCTTCGCTTCGCTCAGATAAAGGCGGCTTCTCTGTGTCTCTGTGGTGAAATCTCTTCTTCAGTGCCTTTGTGGTGCCATTCCTCCGGCTAGAGCGTGACGTATCGTTCCAGTCTGGAGATTTCCTTGTCATCCACGTATTTGCCGATCTCCCGGCGAAACTGCTCAATACTTTCGTAGGGACGGTACTCCTTGAACTCATGGAGCAACTTTTCACCCACCCCCGGAATTTCGAGGATCTCCTGGTCGCTGGCCGAATTGAGGTTGACGGGCACAAAGACAAACTGCTCCAGGCGCGCCACTTCTTCATCATCCACGTACTTGCCGATCTCCCGACGGAACTGTTCGATGCCCTGGTAGGGACGGTATTCTTCAAACTCGTGGGCCAGCCGTGAACCCACGCCCGGAACCAGCTGAAAATCATCTTCGGCGGTGGCATTGAGATTCATCGGAACGAACAGGGCCTGGTAAAGCTCAGCCTGCTGATCCTGGTCAAGGGATTCCCCCAGGAGTGCCGCCAGATCGGTCATTGCCAAAAAGGGACGCTGCTCCAGGATGGCTGCCACCAGGGGTTCATCCAGATGGGGTAAAGCCAGAAGCTCCTCCTGGCCCGCCTGATTGGGGTTCAAGACAGCGGTGCCGGTCTGGATCGCCGGCTGGACCGGCTCAGGAGCGGCAACCTCCACCGGCTCTTCGGTAGCGGATCCAGAGCAGCCCATCAAACCCGCCGCAAGAACCAGCGAAACGAGTTGGGTACGGATCAGTCTTCTCCTTGTATTCATCCTATTCCTCCTTTGTTCCAGAAGCGCTTCCTCTGGGTCGACCCAGCCGCGTGTTCCGGTAGCTGTAGGCCAGTCCCACCCATCCGAGCATCATCATCGTCCCCGGAGCCAGGCTGGGCGTGGCACCCATGATGGACTCCCAAAACAGCTCGATCCCCTGCCGGGAGGGATACATCTCCAGTTCGAATTCCACATTCCCCTGGTAGTGCACGATGCATCCCACCAGTCCACTCAAGACGACCAGGAGCATGGTTCCCTGAAACACTCTCAAAACCAGAGGTCCCGGCCTCAGCGCGGCCCAGCATAACACGACCAGTGGCAGGACGATCAGAAACAGGGGCACCCGTTGCCAAAAGCCGTCGGTATGTTCCATCAGGAGCAGCTCCGCACCGGTGCCCACCAGACCGGTCAACAGGATCCCCATCAAGAAAAAGCGGAGGATGGGCAGGGTGTTGCTCTGGTCGTACTCATTCACAGAAAGGGCCTCCCCTCTTGTTTTTCACACCAAGCAATCGAATGGGGAAAATTATAACAGCGTCCCAGCAAGGGCTCCATTTCTGCCGGCCTGAGACCCCTCTCACCTTCCCACAACACGAGACTTTCCCGCCCCTGAACCCGTCCAAATATTGGACGACAGCGCTGACTCAATGTCGTTTTTCCACCAGGGGAAAACAAGGGTACAATGGGAGGAAGTTGGAAGGACTGATGCAAGATACTGCAAGAAAGTGAACCTGCACGATGAATACCCCCAAGACATCATCCGCCGACGGCCTCACTCCGAAAGAAGTCAAGGTACTCCAGTTTCTGGCTGGAGGAAAAAGCCTTGAAGAGATCAGCAAGATCCTGGGCGTGACCGAAGAGGCCGTAAGAAACCACCGCAAGTACCTCATGAAGAATTTAAATCTTTACAACCTCACCGATTTGAGCCGCTATGCCGCCCAGGCAGGCTTGGTCTCATCGGAGGAGAGATCCACGACCCGGCTGGAGGTGGAGCTTACCGGGAAGGCCATTATTACCAGCTTCGGACGTCAGATCGAGAGCCGAGTGACGGCCAGGGATCTCAATGCGCACGGCATCTATTTGCTGAGCGGCGCAACTCCCGAAGTGGGTGACCCGGTCCAGGTGAGTCTGGCTCAGGAGGAGCCGAAGCTCTCGTTTGAAGCGGAAGGGGAGGTCATCCGGGTGGATCAGTTGCCCGAGGATCAACAAGGCATCGCCATCCGGTTCCAGAGCATCCCCGACCTGGACCATTGAGCTGGAAAGGGATTCCAGCTCCCCATTTTATCCCCAACATCCCTTCTCAAAAGGGAAAGTTCCTTAATTTAGTCCTATTTAAATCTAAAATCGCCTTAAAACAGTGATAAAAAGCCCTAAAGTGGTGGCGCAGCCCCCCCCCATTGGGCCATGGGTTCATAGGATCATTTTTCCTCATATAATCCTATTGTGATCATTTTAGGCGCTAACGAGTCCTAATGTGTCGATTTATGGGCCAAAAATCACTCAAACAAGTCCTATCAATTGGGATAGCCGCTCATACGAGCGGCCGCTACAAGATCCTGCCGACCAACCGACAGGTAGGATCGTTACAGATCGAAGATGTAGGTAAGTTTGGCAATTAGCGCTCGCTCCACCACTCGTCCGGTGGTGGAACGCCGTTCGTTGTAGACCAGGAAGAGATCACTCAAGGGCTTGTAGATCCAATTGAACCGGATGTTGCTCTCAATCTCATCAACCGTGCCGCTGTACTGGACCAAAGCATTGATGAACATCTTGGTAGTGAAAGAATAAAGCAAACGTGCGGTGGCCAGGTCAGTGGTGAAATCGCCCGAAGGGAGGGTGACATCATCATGTTCCCAGCTGACCTCGGTATTGAACTGGTGGCTGGGCTGAAAGCGTAAAGCGAACTCGTAGGAGTTCTTCTCTCCGTCGAAGAAGTCCCCCCATCCCAGGGCCGTACTGGCACTGATCATGCGGCTTCGATCCCCGTTGTAGGAGATCTCGAACTCGTTGAACGGATAGTCCCCGATGGGGATTTCCTGATTATCCCGGATTTCAAAGGGCTCTTCCAATCTCTCGAAATTGGCGGTGTGGCCGATCTGGAAATTACTGTTGTTTGCAAACTGGATGGATAAAGCGCTGTCC